>JAUYIV010000178.1 GCA_030688105.1 Actinomycetota bacterium
GTGGGAATGATCGACGGCCCTCGGATCCTGGTCGTGGACGACGAGCCTCAGATAGTGCGGGCTCTTGCAGTGAACCTGAAGGCCCTGGGTCACCAGGTCGACGTGGCGTCGACGGGAGGCGAGGCCCTCTCTCGCGCCGCCGAGCATCGGCCGCATGCCGTGATCCTGGATCTGGGCCTGCCTGACATCGACGGCGTAGAGGTCATCGATGGGCTCCGGGGCTGGTCCGCAGTCCCCATCATCGTGCTCACGGTCCGCGAGGCCGAGGATGACAAGATCAGGGCGCTGGACGCCGGAGCAGACGACTACATCACCAAGCCGTTCGGCATGGGTGAGCTTCTCGCCCGGCTGCGCGCTGCACTGCGACGAGCGGCTCCCGCCCTTGACGAGCAGGCGCTGGTGGTCACGGACGACTTCATGATCGATCTCGCCGCCAAGACGGCATCGGGTCACGGGGGCACCGACATCAGACTGACCCCCACAGAGTGGGGGATCGTCGAGACTCTGGTCCGCAACCCGGGGAGGCTGGTCTCACACGTGCAGCTGTTGCACGAGGTCTGGGGTCCTTCGTATGAGCACGAGACGAACTACCTGAGAGTCTTCATGGCCCAGATCCGCCGCAAGCTCGAGCCGGATCCGGGCTCCCCCCGGTATTTCACGACCGAACCGGGCATGGGGTACCGGTTTGTCATGCCCGACTCGGGCAAGAGAGTCGGGTCGCCGTCGTGACCGCGCGCGACGCCGCCGGGTTGTTGGCGAGAAGCCTCAGGCGGGTCGCTCGGTCCTCCTCCCCCGGAGTATGAGTGGCATCAATCCGACGAGGGCGAGCCCGACGAACGCAGCCGGCCAGTTCGGCGAGTCCCTCAGTCGTCGGCCGGGCTCGACGAGGACCAACGAGTCGACCTCGAGGTGGCTTTCGCCCTGGCGGCGAGCCTCATGCCACCTCCACATCCCCGTCACCCTCACGATCGGTCCGCGGCTGCCATAACGGCCCGGCGGGTCGAGACCATCTCCAAGCTCGTGTGGCATTCGGATTCCGATGCCGCTGTTCCCGCCGACCGGCTCCCCCGTCTCCGCGAGCGGCCTGAGCCCGTAGGCATCGCCGTTGAGTTGGGTCCACATCCAGCCGTCCGGCCGGAACCCGTAGTCGCCAACGAGCTCACCCTCGACGGTGATGCGTTGGTCAGCCCATTCGGAACCGGATACGAGCAGGTCCGAGACGGTCACCTCGGTGGCGGCGGGCGCGTTCGAGGAGACGACGGTGGCCAGGGCCACCGTCAGCCAGAACCACATCGGCAGACCGACCATCACGGCCCCCTCGCCCACGCGTAGAGGAACCCGAGCAGGGAGAACAGGGCGACGAACTCCAGTCGTCCTGCCCACATTTGGAGCATGTAGACGAGTTCGAGGACCAGGGGCATCGAGGGGTCGGTGATGCCGGTCGAGAGGCCGATCGTCGCCGATGCACTCACCGACTCGAAGAGGGCGAGGTGGAGCGGGATCCCGTAGGCGAACCCCACCGCGGCTCCCAGGAGGTAGAGCGCGACGTATAGGAGCGAAATCGTCATGACGGATTGGGCCACCTCGGGCGTCAGATGTCGGGCTCCGCCTTGGTAGTAGCGCGTGCTGACGACGGCACCCTCGGGGAGCAGGGCCTGGCGTATCTCGTTGACGAGTGCCCTAATTGCGAGGCCCACCCGGAGTGCCTTCACACCGCCTGCGGTCGCCGATCCCATTCCGCCGACCGCCATGGCGATGGCGATCCCGACGAATGCCAGTCCTCCCCACTGGGACAGCTCGGCGGCCGGAACGGTCGACCAGCCGGTCGTGGTCTGTGCGGATAGCACTTGAAACAGACCCTGACGGGTGAGCCCCGAGACCTCCGCGAATACTCCCGTCGCCGCCAGGCCGACGAGGGTGAGCAAGAGGGTGAAGCCGAAGCTGGCGAGGATCGTCCGCGTCTCGAGATTGGCCAGGGCGCTGCGCCGCTGTCCCTTCCACAAGGAGTAGTGGAGCCCGAAGGACATGGCGCCACCCACCATCGCGATCGCCGCCACCACCTCGAATGTCGGCGAGTGGTAGTACCCGATGCTCGTCGACTGCGGAGCGAACCCTCCGGTGCTGAAGCCCGCGAGGAACATTGTGACTCCATGCAGGAGGGCGCGATGAGGCTCAAAACCCAGCAGCAGCCAGCCCACGAGCACGAGGGAGCCCGCAACCACCACCAGGTGCATGGCGGCAACCCGCCAGAAGAACCGTGCCATCGATGTGGCGGAAGGCAGGAACCGCTCGCCCCTCCCCTCGCCGAAGTACAGAGCCACGCCCCCCTGCTCCGCGAAGAGGGTTAGGGCCACGACGACGATGCCGAGCCCGCCGAGGAACTGGAGCAGGTGTCGCCACAGGTTGAGCGAACTCGCCAGATGGTCGAGGTCGCTCATCACGGAGAGGCCGGTGGTGGTGAGCCCCGAGACAGAGTCGAAGAGCGCGTCGACCGGGTCGGCGAAGTGCCCGGACTGGAGTAACGGCACCGCGGCTATGACGGGCACGACCAGCCAGGTCAGGGCCACGATCACCATCCCGTGCCGCCATTCGAATCGCGGCGTCGGGGGTCGAAGTCTCCGTCCCATGGCTCCGAGAACCCCGAGCAGACCCACCATCAGGATGAACGACGACAGCGGGCGCCACTCTCCGGCTGCGACCGCCCAGGCCGCCGGGATCAATCCGGCGGCTGCGGTCACCAGCAGGATCCGGCCCATCACGAAGGCGATGAGGCGGAAGTCCTCCGACCCGGGCCGTATCAGCATGTCACAGCACGGCGAGGACGATGGTCGCAACCACCCACGCCAATGCGGCAACCAGGACCGTCGTCAGCGCCTCGATCGCGAGTGCGGTCAACCCGCTCCGAATGGAGCCAAAGCGCGCCGGACTCCGCCTCGGTGTCAGCTCCGCACCTCCCCGCCTTCCCGCGCGACCAGATCGCCGCGCCACCAGATCGAAGTGATGCCGGCTGGCCGCACTTGGTCGACCGCGTACCGGGCCCTTCCCGATCCTGAGGCGGCGGCACCCAGTGCCATGCCCACTTGTTAGACCCCATGGGAGGTGACGGTGAACGCCTTGACGGATTGTTTACGGCATCCGTCACGATCCTTACGGCTGCCTGACGCCTGGAGCGACCATGCGGAAGGCCGAGGCGAATCGACTGGAGTGGGTCCGCGGCAGAGGCGTCGTTCAGGCTCCGACGAGTTCGGCGGTCGATCGTGGGGCCCTCTCCGGCTGCCTATTCTTCCGCCCGGTCGCACCTAGGGGTACCCGTGGACTCGGAAATCTGGTTGTACGTCGCCGTCGGCGCGGGGGTGCTCGGCCTCGCCTTGGCCGCCCTCTTCTCCCGCCAGGTGCTCGCCGCCCCCGAGGGCAACGATCTAATGCGCGAGATCTCCGCGGCGATCCGCGAGGGGGCGATGGCGTTTCTCCGCCGCGAATACACCTGGGTGGGGGTGTTCGTGGTGCTCATGGGCACTCTGATCTTCGTGCTGCTCGACTATGGGCGACCCTGGGGAGCGATCGCGTACGTGTTCGGCGCCGTTCTCTCGGGGTCCGCCGGTCTTATCGGGATGCGGATCGCCACCGCGGCGAACGCCCGCACCACAGAAGCGGCGAGAACCGGCGGGGTGCGGCTGGCGCTCCCCCTCGCCTTCCGCGGCGGAGCGGTGATGGGGTTCACCGTCGCCGGACTGGGCCTGGCGGGGCTGGGCCTGGCGTTCCTCGTGTTCGTCGAGTGGCTCGAGGTGGACCAGCCGTTCCAGGTGCTCACCGCGGTTGGGCTCGGAGGCTCGTCGATCGCCCTCTTCGCCCGCGTCGGCGG
>JAUYIV010000196.1 GCA_030688105.1 Actinomycetota bacterium
AAGGAGCCCTCTACTTCGAGCGCCACGAGGAGGCGCTTGCCGCCGCCGATCGAGTCCTCGAGCTGTCCCTGGCCCACCTCCCGGCATGGGAGAACCGGGCGCGGGTCCTCCGCACGCGAGCCCTGACCGGTTTGCAGCGCCTGGATGAGGCCGCCGAGGAGGTCGCCGCCGCCCTCGCCGCCACCCCGGAGGGCGTGGACGGGCTGCGGCTTCGCAAGGAGATCGAGGTGTACCGGCTCCTGGCGCTTCCCGCCGCGACGCCATGGCCGAAGTCTGCCGCCGAGGACCTCACCGACCTGCTGTTGCAGGCCCGATGGCACCTCGCTGCGCTCGACCTGATGATCGAGCGGGCGAAACGGGAAAAGGACGACGAACTGGCCCTCCACGCCGCCGGGTTGGCGATCGACCTCGGGATCCCGACGGTGGCGACCCGGGCCGCCCATGCGGCCGACCTGTGGTCGGACCCGGCAGGGCAGGCGGTTGCCTTTGCCGCGCAGGGGGTGGTGCATCACCTGCCCGAGTCGTGGGCAGAAGAGTGGACCACCCTCCCGCACGTGGCCGCCGCGCTCGCCCTCGAGGTCACCGACGACGAGACGGCCACCGAGACCCTGACGGCGAAGTGGGCCGAGGTGGTGTCGGAGGCGGGCCTGGCCGGTTACGAGGTGCTGAGCCCTTCGCAGAGGCGGATTCGGGGCCTGGTGCGGCGGCGGGCGGTCACCTCGTGGACCCGCCGCATTCTCACCGCGGCGGCGATCGTTTTGGTGGCCGGCGGTGTCAGCCTCGGGGTGGCGATCGCCTTCGGTCCGGATGAACCGCCGGAGGCGGCACCGACCACGACCGGGCCGACCACGACGACCACCCTTGCCCTCGAGGACACGCCCCTGGCGTAGCCGGCGGCTCGCATCAAGGGGACCTCCGTGTACCGGGCCGACGCGGCGCGGACCGGGGTGGTCACCGGCGTCACCGGCCCGAACCCTGCCGGTGGGTTCTATTGGAAGTTTCCCACCGCCGATCAGATCGTGGCCTCGCCGGTGACCTTCGGACAGTGGGTGTTCGTGCCGAGCACGGACAACAGGCTCTACGCCATCGACATGACGGATGGATCCGAGCTGTGGAGCTACGACGCCGGCGAGGCTCTTCGAGCAACCGCGGCGGTTGCCGAGCTCAGGTCGGCCGGTGTCGGCGGCCAGGGAGGAACGCGCCCGGTCGTGGCCTTCGGCGACACCGGTGGCACGGTCTACCTCCGGGATGTCTTCACCCAGGGCGGGGGTCCCTTCTGGAGTGTGCCGACGAGCGGGAGCATTGTCGGGTCGCCTCTCATCGTCGGTTCCCGGGTCATCGTGGCGTCGAGTCGCCCCGATTCTGGGCAGGTGATCTCCCTCCTCCCCCTCACGCAAGAGGTCGAGTGGACCTACCCCCCAATCGGCGAAGAGCCGATCGGGCCGATACAGGGCGCGCCGGCCTTTCACGAGGGCATGATCTACGTCACCACCACCGGGATAGGCGGGATCCTGTACGGGATCGATGCCGAGACGGGTGTGCCCCGCTGCCAATCACAGCCGTTGGGAGACCTCGCCTTTCCTCCGGTGATCGTGGACGGGGTGGTATACGTCACCACCTCCGAGAGGTTCGTCTACCCCTTCGTGGCGGGCAGCTGCACCAGCAAGCCGGCCAATCGCCAGTTCCAGTACGACTTCCCGGGTGGCGTGACGGCGGCGCCCGTGATCGTCGGCGACGTCATGGTCGTGCCCAACGGATCGAACCTGGTGGCCGTCGATCTCACCAGCACCGACCGGGGGGCATCCCTGTGGATCTTCCCCTCGGGCGCTGTCATCCAGTCCTCTCCGGTGGTCGCCGGTGACACGGTCTACTTCGGCAACAACAGCGGGACGGTCTTCGCCGTTGCCTTGAACACGGACGACCCTGCAGGTGAGCTGCGGTGGAGCTGGAGGACCGGAAGCGCCGTCGTGTCGTCGGTTGCCGTGATCGACGGGGTGGTGTTCGTCACCAGCACCAACGGCATCGTCTACGCCATCGGAGAGGCCACGGAGGCGGACACGACAGGCGGCACGGTGCCCGATACCACACAGCCCGGCACCACAGGGCCCGACACCACAGTGCCCGACACCACAGACACCACAGAGCCCGACATGACGACCACGACTCAGGTACCGGTCGTCACGACTCTCATACCTCCGCCGGGTGTAGGCGGCGCCCAATAGTTCCGGATCGACCGGCGACGCTCGTGGTCAGCCGGCGGCTCTCCTCCCCAGCCGCGCCGCCACCGCCACCGCGGCGAGGGCCACCAGCGCGGCGGCGAGGAACGTCTCGGCGAGCACGGAGGCGCTGAGCGAACGCTGCGCCGACTCGGCAGCATCGGCGTATCCCGGATCGGTGAGCGGCGGCAGGATGATGCTCGCCCGCAACGCGTCGTAACGGTGGAGCGCCCAGGAAGTCAGGCCTGCCAGCCCCAGGGCGAGCCCGACCAGGCGCGAGATCACCACCAATGCGGTCCCGATGCCGCGCCGCTCCTCGGGCACCTCGTCGATCACCGCGGCGGTGAGGGGAGCGGTGACCAGGCCGATCCCGGCGCCGAGCACGCCGACGTGGACTGCCATCGCCGCCGCACCGGTGTCGACCCCCCAGGTCGCACCCATGACGCCGAGCGCGGCGGCTCCCGCGATCATCCCCGCGACCGATGGCAGCCGGTGCGAATATCGATCGGCCAGCGATCCGCCGACCCTGGACAATGCGCGCTCTCTAGTCAGCTCTCTGTTCTTCAACTTCCG
>JAUYIV010000227.1 GCA_030688105.1 Actinomycetota bacterium
GCAGAGACACCACGCCGAGTCGATCGAAGATCGACCAGCACTCCTCGAGCCCCTCCCGCCAGTCGATGCGTCCCTCCAGCCTGCCGAGGCGGCACAGCGCTTCGAGAGCGAGGGCGATCTCGTAGGTGGCATCGCGCCTCCGGGCGCCCTGCAGGCTCTCCTCGAACCCCAGGCGAGCCTTCGCCAGGTCTCCCGACTGTGCCGACGCATACCCGCGCAGCAGGTGGAGTCTGATGACCTGTACCGGCTCCCCTCCAAGCTCGTCGGCGGTGGATCCGGCCCTGTCGAGCTGCTCCGCCGCGTCCACCGCCCGACCCTGATACACGAGGTTCTCGGCCAGTCGGGTTTCGGTCTCGAGGATGTCGGATCGGGCCTTGAGCTCGGCGTAGACCGTCCTCGCCTCGCGATAGAGCCGGTCGGCCTCGGCGAACTGTCCGGCCCGGCTCGCCACCCTGCCCAGCTGGCTGACGACGAAGGCGACACCGAACGGGTAGCCGGCAGCTCTCCAAACGGACAACGCCTCCTCGAGGACGGGGTGGGCGCGCTCCAGGTCCCCCTGATCGCACAGTATCTCGCCGATCCCGGCGCCCGCCCGGACCGCCTCGACCGGGTTGCCCGACCGCAGCCGGGCGTCGCGCGACTGCTCGTACAGCTCGACCGCATCGGACCACCTGCCCTCGTAGTACGCGAAGCCGGCGAGGTTGTTGGCCACGACCGCCTGCCCGGAGAGATCTCCGAGGTCCTCATAGATTTCGAGAGCGCGTCGCGAATTGCCTTCGTCGATCGAGCGTCCCAGATAGACACTGGCGGCGTCGTGGAGATAGAGGCTGTGGGCGAGGGCGTCCCTGTCTCCGGCGCGTTCCGCCTCATCCATGGCCTGCTCGGCCCAGTCGATGGCCTTCTCGAACCGACCCTGGGCGAAGTTCATCGCCGATCTCCACACGCTGAGCTGGGCCCGCATCGCCTCTGCATCGGGGTTCCTCACCGAGTCGAGGGCGCGTCGCCCGAGCGTGAGCCAGCGGAGGGCCTGCGAGTACCGTCCCCGTTTGTCTTCGATCCAGGCCTCCTTGAGGCGCAGCCGGGCTTCATCGAGAGGGTCGCCGGCGAGCTTGCGAGCGGAGCGGAAGGCCCGTCCCGCCTCGACGTAGACCCCGGACAGATCGTGCACTTCACCCAGGGCCTCGGTCACGGCGGCGAGTTCGTCCCGCGTCACTTCCTCGAGCCGCCGAGCCGCTTGCAGAGCCCGGTCGTAGAAGGTGGCCGCCTCGACGTTGGCATGGTCCCGCTTGGCGCCGTCTCCGGCGGCCCGCGAGTACCTCCACGCCTCCTCCCAACGCCCGGCATGGAAGAAGTGCACCGAAAGCAGCGCAGTGCGCTCTTCAGACTCGCCGGGGGTGGCGAGGATCGACTCGGCCACCTGGGCGTGGAGCTGCCTACGCGATCTGTAGGGGAGGCCGGTGTAAGCGACGTCCCGGATGAGGGCGTGCTCGAACTCACACCATCCATCCGCATCCACGGAGAGGAAGTCGCCGAGTCGGTGCAGTACCTCCCTCGGATGCTCGGAGCCCCAGTCCGACAAGACCGTGCCGGCGTGCGCGATGTCGAAGCCGGACCCGAGGACCGAGAGATGACGGAGCGCGGTTCGGTCCCTCCGGGGAAGACGGTCGACACGGGCGTGGATCAGGCCCTCGACGCTCTGGGGCAGCGACTCGACGTCATCCCCCAATTGGAGAGCCCGGACGAGCTCGATCAGGAAGAGGGGGTTGCCATGGGCACGCCTGGCGAGCGATCGGATCTGCTGGGGCAGGAGCGCAAGGTCTCCGGCCGCCGCGACGATCAGGCCCGCGGCCTCCGATTCGCCCAGCGGCTGGAGTTCGATCCCGATGATCGCGTCCGCATCGGCGGCGCCGAGACCTCCGTCTCCTGGGCGGCGGGTCAAACAGATCAGCCACGGGCGGGCCGCAACGCTGCCGGCCAGCGTCCTCAGGAGGTCACCCGAGGCGTCGTCCATCCAATGGGTGTCCTCGATGAGCATGATCAGGGGGTCGGCGAGCACCTCCCCCAGGAGCTCGCCGACGGCCTCCTCGAGCCGGGATCGGCGAAACTGGTCTTCGAGAAGGGTGACCTCCTCGGACTCCTCGATGTCGAGCCCGAGAGGTACGCCGATGAGAGCCAGCCAGGGCTCCAGATGGGGGGCCTGCTCGGCGACGACCACCGCGAGCCGGTCTGCGGCCGCCGCGGCATCGAGACCTTCCAGCCCCAGCGCCTGCCTCAACACATCTTTGAACGGAAAGTACGGGGTCGCCGACTGGTAGAGACGGGACTCACTTCTGAGGATCCGCGGCGGATCGGCCTGCGCCAGGAACTCTTGCAGAAGGCGGCTCTTGCCCATTCCCGCCTCGGCAGAGATCTCGATGAGATGCCCATGGCCGCCGCGGGCACCGGACCAGGCGCTCATCATCTCGGACAACTCTCGATCGCGCCCGATCAGAGGGAGTTCGGCTTGACTCCCGCCGGAACGACTCCCCGTCGGGCCTCCGACGGAGTAGGCCTGAACCGGTTGCCGCTTTCCCTTGACGGCGAACGGCTCGAGGCCGGTCACTTCGAACAGGGTGCGCGATCCCTCCAGCACCTGACCGGTCGCCAGGATCTGACCAGGCGCCGACTTCGCCATCAACCGGGCGGCAAGATTCACGGCGTCGCCCATGACCGTGTAGGTGCGCCGGTAGTCCGGTCCGACCTCACCGGCGAACACGTGGCCCCGGTTGACCCCGACGTGGATCCGCAGCTGGAGGTCGGGGGCTGCGATCTCACGCAACGCGAGCAACATCAGTTCCTCGTCGTTCCCGGTCACGTCGGGCGCCCCGGCGGAGAGAATGAGCTTCCCGCCGTCGTCGGCGATGTCGCTGCCGAGGAAGCAGATCTGATGTCGGTCGGCGGCCGCCTGGACCGCCCCAACCAGCTCGTCGAGGGCAAGGGAGGCGGCGTCGGCGCCCGACGCCCCGATGAGGGCATCGAAGCCATCGAAGCGGACGAAGGCCACCGTCACCGGCCGGTGCTCGGCACCGGCTCCGCCGTCGAGGACGATGGGGCGAAGCGCTCTGGGGACGAATGAGGTGAGATCGACATCGGCGGTCTCGCCGGAGAGATCGACCGACCCCACCGCGGCGGGGGTCCGCGGTCGATCTCCCCTCAACAGGATCCCTGGTCCCTGTTCCCTCCCCCGATTCGCCTCGGGCAGGTGCTCGGCGAGCGAGGGGCTCACCAGGATCTGCCCGGTCGAGGCTGCGCCCTCCATCGCGACCGTCG
>JAUYIV010000249.1 GCA_030688105.1 Actinomycetota bacterium
GGACCACACCCGCCCCCTCCCCCGTCCGGTGGCGTGGGGATCGCTGGTGCTCGGACTGGCGGCCTTCCCCTATGCGATCCTCAAACACCTCGACGCTGCGGTTCTGGCGGACACTCTCGGAGGCTCCGTGGGCATCGGAGCCCGGGTCCTGGTGTTCGGGTCATTCGTCACCCTGGTCGGGATCGCCATCGGGCTCACCCGGTCCTTCTTGGGGCTTCCGACCGGGGGCGCGCCCTCCCGCGGCTCCGTGGTCGAGGGCAGGGAGCCCCAACCGCACCCCGAACCCGTGCCGGCGCCAGGCGGATCGCCCGTCACGGTCGCCCCCGCCGCCGCCGAGGGCCGCCTCCCCGAGCCACCGGCCCCCTCCCCCGAGGCCGCCCCGGCCCCGCCCGCCGAGAAGAGACGCCCGGCCAAGCGCGAGCCCGAGACCAGTCCGTTCGGCGAGCCGCTCTTCGACTCCCTGGAGATCCCCGCCTTCATCGAGTCGCCCCCGGACCCGGGACCCTCGACGCTGATCTTCGACGCCGAGACCGCCAGCGAACGCCGGGCCGACGACGAGTCGGACGACGACGAGCATTAGGTGCACCAAGTGCAGCCACCCGCTCGCGGCCAATGGAGCGAACGCCGGGGCGGATCGGCCACTGCGGGAGCTTGATCGATGCACGCCTTCCGCCCCGTGGTCCTGGTCGGAGCCGTCTTCGTCGCCCTCGCCCTGGTTCTGCCCTTCGTGACACTCCCCGTCGCGGGCGCCGTCGACGGTATTTCCGGCGACGCCTGGCCCGCCCTGATCCCGATCGCACCGGTGGTGCTCAATGCCGCCCTGGGCGACTGGAGCCGGGGCAACTCCCGGTTGGCGGCGACCGCCGTAATCGTCCTGTCATGCAGCGGTCTGTTGTTCGCCGTCAGGAAGCTCGTCGATGCGCTCGATGCGGTCCGCGGGCTCGACGAGGGAACCCTCGGGCCCGGGGCACTGGTGCTGGTGGCGGCTCTGTCGGTCGTGGTGGTGGGTGCCGCCCTCTCGCTGAGACGCCCCTGATCGTCCAGTATCCCGCCGTGCGCCGTCCGCTCATCGCCTTCGCCGCCCTGGCCGTCGCCGCCTTGCTGTTCGGCGCGACGTTCGTCGTGGTGAAGGATGCGGTCGCCGCCACTCCCCCGATGCGATTCGTCGGGTGGCGGTTCCTCCTCGGGGCACTCGTCCTGTTCGCGATCCGGGTGCCTCGTGGGAAGAAGCTGTGGCGTGATGGCACCGTCGCCGGGCTGTTTCTCTTCGCCGGCTACGCCCTCCAGACCCAGGGCCTGACGACGACGTCGGCATCGAACTCCGGGCTGATCACCGGCCTCTACGTGGTGCTCACTCCCCTGATGGCGGCGCTGCTCGCCCGCCGCCGGCCCCGGCCGCTGGTGATCGGGGGCGCCCTGCTGGCCTTTGCCGGGTTCGCAGTGCTCGCCGTCGTCGACGACCTGGCGCTCTCGTCTGGCGACGCGTACACGATCGGGTGCGCGGTCGCCTTCGCCGGTCACATCGTCTTCCTGGCCCGAACGGCTCATTGGCATCAGGTCGTACCGTTCACCGCAGTGCAGTTGCTGGTCACTGCGGTTCTCGGACTGATCGCCTCCGCCGTCGCCGAAGGCACCGGGGTCCCCGCGCAGGATGCCTGGCCTGCGATCGCCATCACCGGAGTCGTCGTCAGCGCCGGAGCGTTCTATTTGCAGGTTTGGAGCCAGACGGTGATCGGCCCCTCACGGACCGCGATCATTCTCGCCCTCGAACCCGGGTTCGCCGCTGGCTCCGGAGCGTTGTTCCTCGGCGAGCGCCTCGGGGCTCGCGGCCTCACCGGCGCCCTGCTGATCCTCGCCGGGATCTACGTGGTGCTCGCCGGGACCGGGCCTGAAGACGACTTAGAGCGTGCGGCAATCGGCTCGCCCCGGGATCAACTCTCGGCTTTGCCGCAAGCCGAGAGTTGATTGGACCAGCGACCTATTGGCGCACGCTCTTAGAGGCCGCCGAGGCGATCTCGCCCGCGCATTGAGGGATCGAGCGCTTCCTCCTCGCGCCGCTGCTCGACGAGTGACCGGACGTGGAACGCGGACCGCAGCAGCATCAGCAGCAGGAAGAGCACCACGACCAGGATCCCCAACAGCTCAGGACCATCGAAATACGACGTGCCGCATGATGCCAGGCCCCCCGAGCAGAGCCCCAGGCCGTCGCCCCCTCCGGCGAGGTCGAGCAGGACGAACATCGGAACCAGGGCCACGATGGCGATGGCGGTGATGACGACACCGATGACGATCCGAATCGCGGTCACGCCCCCGACGGTAGCCCGATCCAAATGGCACCAGTTGCCCGATCCGCGCCTCGGGTGATACCGTCGGCGTTGCCGCGAATTACACGAGTGTGAGAGCTCCATGACCACGACGATCGGCGACCGCGCGGACACGCTCCCGCCCGTCGGATACCACGTCGAGGCCTTCACCACCGAAGAGACCGCCATCCTCGAACGGTTCTTCACGAACACCACGGAGCCGGTGTTCGGCCTGGTAAACCTCCCCGAAGTCGTGAAAGGCGCGCTGTTCGCCCGGTACAGCCGCTCCCCCAAATCGGTGCGACGGCTGTTCCTCGACGAGTTCTACGACGCACCGGAGGTGGGCATCCGCGCCATCTCCTCGGCCATCGAGGGCGACGACGGTCGAATCAAGATGCAGCGCGCCGAGGACCTGTACAACCGGGTCTTCACCCAGTACGGCGACGACTCGGTGGCCCAGCTCGGCGGGGTCCACCTCGCCTGTGAGCAGGCTTCGAACGTCCTCACCAAAGTCCTCGAGTGGGGAAGGCTCGCCGCTTACCTCGAGCAGAGCACCCGGTACATGTTCTACGACCAGAGGCTGGGCGAACGCTACCGCTACGTCGTGCCCCCCGAGCTGGCCGGCCTGGCCGACGAGTACGCGGCGACGATGGACCATCTCTTCGAGGTGTATGCCGGTCTGACGAAATCGCTCACCGCTTACTACCAGACGCTGTTCCCGAAGGCCGACGCCGACTCCGATTTCGTCTACCGCTCGACCATTCGAGCGCGCGTCTGCGACGACCTGCGCGGCCTCCTGCCGGCAGCGACCCTGTCCAATGTCGGGATCTACGGCACGGGCCAGGCTTACGAGATGCTGCTGCTCCGGATGCGGGCGAGCCCTCTCGCCGAGGTGCGCCACGTCGCGGCGCGCATGCTCGTCGAGCTCCGCAAGCTCATCCCGGCGTTCCTCGTCCGTGTCGACGTCCCGGAGCGAGGAGCCGCCTGGAGCCGGTATCTCGAGGAGACCGCGGCACGGATGCGGGAGATCGGGGACGATCTATCCGAAGCCGTCCCCGCTCGCCCCGAGGTGACGCTCGTCGAGTGGGATCCGGACGCCGAAACGAAGATCGCCGCCGCGGCGCTGTATGGATACACCGACCTGCCCGACGACCGCCTTCTCGATCTCGCCAGAACGATGACCCAGGAAGAGCAGCGCAAGATCATCGGCGCCTACGTCGGCGAGCGCGGCAACCGGCGTCACAAGCCCGGCCGGGGCATGGAGCGGGTCTCGTACCGCTTCGACATCCTCTGCGACTACGGGATCTTCCGGGACCTGCAACGCCATCGGATGCTGACGCTCGAGTGGCAGCGGCTGGGAACGCTGCACGGCTTCGTGATCCCCGAGTCCATTGTCGATCTCGGGGCGGAGGGTGAGTGGCGGTCGGCGATGGAGCGCGCCGAGGCGCTCCATGCCGCACTGGTCGCCGACCACGGGGCCGACGTGGCGCAGTACGCCGTCCCGTTCGCGTACCGGATCAGGTTCTTCATGCAACTCAATGCCCGCGAGGCGTTCCACCTCATCGAGCTGCGGACTGCCGAGGGCGGCCATCCCGACTACCGGCGGGTCTGCCAGGAGATGCACCGGCTGATCCGGGAGCAGGCCGGGCATGAGGTCGTCGCCGATGCGATGCAGTTCGTCGATCACCGGGACTACGGCCTGGGCCGTCTCACCACCGAGCGCCGCGCCGCCGCCAAACGCGCTGCTGCCGGGATCGAGGATCCGGGAGACTGACGGGAATCGGCCACCCGCGTGCGGCTGATGGCAACATCCGGCCGTCCAGCCGTGATCGTATTTTCGGGGCGCTGCACTTAGCACTTAGGCTGACCGGATCATGGCTTCTTTCGATGTCGACGCTTTCAAGGAACGGTTCCGTCAGCGGGCCAAGGCGGTGAGGGAGCGCGGCGTGCCACCGCTGGAGGGCGATGCCAGGCGCAAGTTCTTGGCCGGCGCTCAACAGGACTTCGTCGACTACTCCCTCATCGGCGACGCCGCCATCTCGATCGAGGATGGAGCACTGGTGCTGCGCCTCCCCTTGGAGAGCGCGGAGAGCTGAGTTCATGGCTCTTCGGCTGACGCCTCATCGCGGTGTCGCCCGGGTCCCTGCCCAGGCGACCGGATCTGCGGCCTCCGGCCGCAGCTCCTGAGCTGAGGCCGAGGGCAGAACGCAGCCCCCGCGTCGCGTTCCTAACCTCGACGGACATGCTCGACCGCCGGCTGCTCATCGTGACCGGGAAGGGCGGGGTTGGGAAGAGCGCCCTGGCCGCTGCCGCCGCCCTCCATGCCGCCAAGCAGGGCCGGCGGGTGCTCGCGGTGGGTATGACCGACCCGATAGGTCTCGGAACGCATCTGAGGGTGGCCAGCCTGGGCCCGGCCCCGCGCCAGGTCAGACCGGGGCTCCACGCGCTCGCCGTCGATCCGGCCTCGGCTCTCGACGAGTACCTTCGCCTACGGATTCGAGTACCTCGAATGGCGGTCGTCACCAGGGCTTTCAAGGTGCTGGCCGAGACCGTGCCGCTGCTGG
>JAUYIV010000258.1 GCA_030688105.1 Actinomycetota bacterium
TGTTGTCCGCCGTCGAAGCCGCCAGTGCCTGGACAAGGGTCCTGTCGCCGGACGACGCCTTCTCGCCACGGCCGTCGCTGGTGGACTTGAGCAGGTCGCCCACGGCAATGCTGCCACCGATGCTGGTCTTGGTGACGAGCTTCGCCGTGCCCGAACCCAGCAGTGCCACGAGGGTGGCCCTATCGGCAGCGTCCGGCTTGTTGCCCTGGATGCCCACGGCAGCGGCACCCGCACCCGCCTGCTGCGCCTTGCCGGCCGTGGTCAGGCTGACGAAGCGGTGCTGGTTGGCCGACAGGTCCGCGTTGGCGGGAAAGGTCTTACCGACATTGGAGACGTGCTGACTCATGGGGTGCTCCTAGCTGTTGTCGCGGGGGAATGGCTACCGACCCGCTTGCCGTCAGACCGCGTAGACCCTCACGCTGAAGGTCTACGCGGTCCTGTACTTTTTCATCGTACGTCGTGCCACCACTTCAGGCACGGCCGCTCACCTTACGTGAGGACGTCCGTGAACAGGAAGCCGCAGTGGACGCTCGTGAACTTGGTCGTGTAGATCTCCTGGACCTCCAGGTAATCCGACCGGTTCATGCCCGCCCGGGCGCGGTACACCGCGAGGTCCTCCGACACGAAGCGGTAAGCCACCGACGGCACGCGCAGGCCCGGCCGTTCCGGCACCACGATCAGCGCCGCATGGCTCCCCCAGATGGGGGAGATGCTTTCGGTCGCACCCTCGGGCGCGGTGTCGTAGACCGCCTCACCCACGATCACCTCGGGGATGCCAGTCAACTGCGCCAGCACCTCCTCGGTGAGGACCTTGTGGGCCATGTCCGACATGGCATCAAGCACCTGGGGCGCGAACTTGAGCGCCGCAAACACATCACGCCCCAGCACAAGCTTGTTGACACGGGCACCGGAACTCCCCATGACCTGACGCCTGCGCGTCTCGATCTCTTCCAGGGGATCGCCGGCCGAGTTGTCCCACTTGGTCCCGGGACTGACGGTGTTGGCCCCGTAGTTGGCCGCGGTGAAGAGGGCTTCCTTCGCCTGGAATTCCTTTTCCAGCATGAGGCCCTGGGTCAGCGTGTGGACGGTGGCTTCCTCGGGGTCGCTGGCAGGGTCGGCGTTCTTCCGCTCCCGATCGCTCACGAGGTCACCGAGCGCTTCGGCCTCACACGTGTAGGTGGCCTCGGTGAGGCTCCAACTCACGCGGTTGGCCTCGGACTTGTCCGCGCGTCGAGTGTTGTTCCTCTTCAGGAACTCACGCCCGAACACGTTGTATTTCCCCTCCTCCTTCAGCACCGGCACGTCGGGGATGACGCGCTTGCCGATGAAGGTGTCCTGCGTGAACCCGATGCTGAGCGCGGTCAGCAGGGGGTCCGCGTAGAGGTCATTCTGAGTTCTGTCGCCCATGGTCGGAGTCTCCTACTCTTTCTCGATTGGTTTCAGTTCGGCCAAGGAATACCGGCGCTTACCGGCCCGTCCGGATCGCGTCGAGGTCCGGGTGAGCCTTGCGGGCCATGCGGACGGCCTCGGAGATGTTCTTCGCCTTGCCCTGGCCGACCAGGTCCTCGGCGAACTTGGCGAGCTGCCGGCCCGCAGCCTCCTGCGTCAGCGTGGCCTCACCGAAGGTCTCGTCGGCCAGCTGATCCTGTCCACCGGACACAGGGACCACCGGCTGACGCGACCCAAGGACCTCGCGGAACAGGGAGATGGTGGTCCCCTCCACGTCCTTCTCCTCACCGCCCACCTTCTCGCGGAAGGTGATCACGTCGGGCCGCTCCGCCAGCTTCTCGGCCAGAGCCATCAGCTTGCCGCTGGACAGCTCGGCAGGCGTAACCCGACCGGACCGGCGCAGGCCCTCGAAGAACTGGGCCAACTCCGCCTTGCGAGCACGGCGGTCGGCCTCCGCGAACTTCTCGGCGTGCGCCTTAACTTCGGCCTTGCGTGCCTCCAGCTCTTCCTTGAGCATCGAGTTGGACTCGTTGAGCTTGGCGATGGTGGTCTCGGCCCCGGCCAGGCGCTTCACGGCCTCGCGGAACTCCTCGGCCGACACCGGCGGGGGCTCGACGGCCTTGACCTCCGGCGCAGGCGCCACCACGGGGGCCGCATCCTGGGCCTTGGGCTCGACAGTCGGGGGCACGGCGGGAACGGCCCCGCCCACGGCTCCGTCCTGGGTCTCGGTCGCCTCGTCGTTCTTCTGCACCTTCGGCTTGGTCGCCATCTCTCGGGCTCCTTCCTCGTTGAATTCGATCCACTCAGCATCGCTCGATGCCGAAGAATATTGCAAAGCCACCACGTCCTGGAGGCTCTTCACTTCAGGGATGTCCCCGCCAAGCAGGGCCACCCGGCGCAGGGTCTTGCCCCACGCCTTACCCGCGGCATCGGTGAAACTCTGGTAGATTTCGGCGGAACGCTTGCGGTATGCCTTGGCCCGAATCACATCCAGCACCACGGCCGGCACGTCCGAGAAGTCCGCAACAAGCTTCCTGCCCACACGACGTAAGCTCCTCGCCCAGCCGCATGCGGGAATGTCCGAAGCCTGGAGCACGTCCTGGTCCTCGTCGTGCCCGATCACCAGGGGCACGCCGCCGGTCGCATTGGCCTCAAACGCCGCCACCATGTCGTCAAGGTCGGACTCGGTGTAGGTGCGACCCTTACGCACGCCGGCCTCAAATACCTCCATGCCCAGAGCCTCACCGAATTTCGACACATCGCCGAACCAGGTGTGGGCAGGCGTGACCGTGTACCGCCATACCCCAGGCTCCCAGGACTCTTCGACGGTGGACCCAGCCGGCTCCACAGTCGCCAGTGTCACCACCCAGCGGTCATCGTTCTCAGCGATGGCCATGTCGGCAAGCTTCGCGTCATCCATGGAGCCGCGGCCCATGATGAAGAACCGCACAGCATCTTGGTCGGGGAAGTGCTCCCGCTCAAACTCGACGCGGGCAAGGACGCCGGCAGGGGAGTAGGGCTCTGCGTACATGGCGTGACCTGACAAGCCAGAGCAGCCGCCGCGGGTCCCCTGGGAGCTG
>JAUYIV010000269.1 GCA_030688105.1 Actinomycetota bacterium
TAGAGAGCCTCCAGCTCCAGTCGCCGGCTCCAGCCAGAAAGCGCGTGTCCGCCTTCCGTCTCCACCTTCAGCCTTCCGCCTTCCGCCTTTCGCCTCTCGCCTCTCGAAGGAGCTCGCTGGCTCCTCTCGAGTGCCTCCGGCCCGGTCTTACCAATTGCCGATTGCCGATTGCGGCGGAGCGAAGCGACGCCTCTTCATACCCGGTCGGTGACCAGCAGCCACCAGATCCAGGCCGCCAGGCCTCCGGTGGCTGCCACGACGACCGAGAAGGTCGAGGCGACCGTGCCGTCGGCAACCGCCACGAAGCCGAAGAAAGCCACTACCGCCGCGATGATTCCGGCGGCGAGGAGGACGGGACGCTGCATCATCGACGCCGGCCAGCGGGCGGCCGCCCAGAAGACCACCGTGAGGGCCAGGAAGGCGCCGCCACCACTTCGAAGCCAATGGTCGGCGTGGATGGCTGGGGAAGCATCGAATACCGACAGCCCGAAACCGGGCGAAACGAGAAGTACCGAGCCGATGAGCCCGGTCACGATGGCACTTGCCCGAAGCGAGTTTGCGGCCGAGAGAGGTCGATGTCGCCGACCGACAGGAGTCTTCGACAGAAGGGGCGAGGTCGTCCGGTCCATCACCTCACCAGCGTTGCTCGGCGCCGGAGGTGGCCCTAGGGGCTCTCGCCTCGTTCGCCTATCGTCGATTCCCGGGGCCCCCATCGGCGATCAGACCGTCGAGGGGCGCCGTCCATCGCATCATGCCGTCGGTCCCCAGTAGTAGGACACCGAAGTCGGGGAACCCCTTCATCCAGTCGAGCGACTCGGCCTGATCGGCGAAGATCGCCGTCGCCAGGGCATCGGCGACCCCCAGGCTCGGTCCGATGACGGTCACACTGGCGATGTCGCCCCGGTCCGAGCCGCGGATGTGGTCGCCCCGGTAGTAGGCCGCCGAGGTGGCGACCGCACCGCCGGCGATCTCGAGCACCGTCGCATACGCTTCGTCGGGCCGCTCCGGATGGCGGATCGCCACCCGCCAGCGGTCACCTGAGGGAGGCACACCGCCACAGAGGACGTCCCCTCCGGCGTAGATGGAGAAGTCTCCGATGTCGCGGCTCCGCAGCAGCATGGCCGCTTCGTCCACGCTCCACCCCTTGACGAAGCCGGCGGGGTCGATCCCCGGTCCGCCCAGCCGACCCGGCCGAATAGCGAATCGCCCACCGCTGGCCTCCTCCAGATCCGCGCATCGGGCGAGGACATGGCGCACTTCCGTCGGTGCCTCGGAAGGATCGAGGTCCCCGGCTCCGATCCGCGAAATGGCGCTGCTGGGCCGAAACGTCGAGAAGGTCGCCTCGACCCACTCCAGCCAGGCGAAGACCTCGTCCACGGCAGGCCCCGGCGCTCCGTCGGGCACGGTGAGCCGGAACACGGTGCCCATGAGCGGCCTGGTCACGAGCATGCGGTCGTCTTCACCGGTCCGACGAGATCCTCGCCTCTTCCAGAACCTCGCGTAGGGACCGGATGTAGGCGTATGAGGTCTCGGTGGCTCCCGAAACGATGTGGATGTCTGCGCTCTGGGTCTCGAGCGCCTCCCGCTCGAGATAGGGCTCGGCGTCGAGGCTGATCTGGGTCGCCCGGCGGTCCGAGGTCGGGTAGCGGGTCATTTCGATGTCGGTCACGGCCCCGTACTGGAGGGTGATCGTCACCTGGACGACCCCCCGATTCATGCGAACCAGCGGTCCTTGGATGACCTTGACTCCTGGGGGAAGCGGGAGAGTGGTGGTCGTGGTGAGCGGCGGCAAGGGAGTCGCCGTCACTCCGGGGGAGACTCGGGTCGTCGTGGTGATGATCTCGTAGGGGGATGCGTCGTCTGTGGTGACCGCGCCAGACTGCGGTGGGGTGAATCGGAAGGCGAAGACGACCGACGCTCCGGAGAGGATCGAGATCGCCAGTACGCGTCTCATGGCTAGTAGGCGAAGTTCTCGAGGTGGATGCGCCTCGTCGGCACCCCGGCACCGCGCAGGCCGCTGCGGGCGGCGTCGATGAGCCGGGGGGAGCCGATCACGAAGACCTCCCGCTCGGCGATGTCGGGAACCAGCGATCTGAGCCGCTTCGGATCGAATGGATTAGGGCCGCCGCCGCCGAACCGGCTGTATGAGAGGTGCAAGTCGAACCCCTTCTCCTCGGCCAGCCTGACGAGGTCTTCGTGGAACACGGTGTCATCGGGGCTCGGATTGCGGTAGATGAGTGCGACGTCGGTGGGCCGGTCGAGGTCGTCGATGAGCCCGCGGAAGGGGGTTATCCCGATGCCTCCGGCGATGAACAGCATCCGGCGGTCGGTGGGGAGGTGGGCGAGAAATCCGCCGTACGGTCCCTCCAGGGCGAATCGCGTCCCGATCGGGATCGTCTGCAGATCCGTGGAGTCGTCACCCAGGGCCTTGACGGTGAACCGCAGTGTCGAGCCGTCGGGTGCTCCCGACAGCGAGAACGGGTGCGCCTTCCACCAGCGGCCCCGGGTGAGGGCGCGCAGCAGGAAGAACTGCCCGGCTTGCACCCGGAAGGCATCGAGCCGTCGGCCGCCGATCACGAGGGTGGCCACCCCGGGGCCCTCGTCGACCACCTCTTCCACCCGGAACCGGTGCTGCCACGCCCGAAACAGGGGGGCAACCCAGCGGTAGACGAAGATCAGATACGCCACCGACAGATAGAGCAGCGACCAGTACACCCATGCCCAGCGGTCGAGCACGAAATCGGCCCCGATCGCCGTCTGATGTCCGAATGCCAGCGCCACCGCGCCGTAGGCGGTGATGTGAACGAACCACCATGCCTCATAGGAGATCGCCTGCCGCACCGCCCGCACCGACATCCCGGCGATCACGATGATGAGGACGAAGCCCACCACGGCCTGAGCGACGTACGGGTGGTTCGCCACGGTGTCGACCACCTGCCCCCAGAGCGAGATCCGGGCGGCGAGGGCGAACCCGACGACGACGAGCACGACGTGGGCGATCACCAGCCAGACCGTGGTGAAACCGACCAGGCGATGGGCGTGGATCATGCGGTCCATCCCGTACCGCCGCTCGAGCCACGGGGTGCGGGAGGCGAGAAGCAGGCCGAGGAGCAACCCGACCGCGGCGTACAGCCCGGCGAGTTGGCCGAGGGCGACGAGCGAGTCTCCGAGGCCGTCGATCCGCGCCAACCCGCCGTGGCGCACCCACATGAAGCCGATGACACCCATATTGACGGCGAGCAGCGAGATGGGATCGAAGTTCCGCAGCGGGGATGACCGCGGGCGCGGTGGCCCCGACTTCGCATCCGATCGGCGCCCCCGAGTGGTGGTCATCCGTCGGATTGTGTCACGACCACCAGATGGAGTAGTCGCCTGGAGGGCATGGTTGGTGGCGACGGCGGTAAGGCCGGATCTGCGGCCCCCGATGCCGGTCGGTGAGCAGTTGCGGGAGGCGGGGGGCGGGAGGCGGGAGGCGGTAAGCCAGATGTCAGATGCCGGTCGGTGAGCAGCCGCACACGGCCGCCATGGGGTGGGGGCCCCATATGGCGGAGGAGGGCCGACCGGCGCCTGTTCGGCGGCGGAGCCGCCGAAGTCGGCCCGGGAACAAATAGGGCGGGAGGTAGGAGGCGGTAAGTCATGGCTCTTCGGCCGACGCCTCATCGCGGTGTCGCCTGGGTCCCTGCCCCCTCCGACCCTTCGGGCCACCTTCCCCGCTCCGCGGGGGAGAGGGGACCTGCCATCCTTGGGGAACATGACACCGGCTCCATCCGGAGGGGTGGCCCCCACCTCCGGGGTGAGAGGGCTCTTCGGCGGGCCGAACCTTCCCTTTGCCCTGGCGATCCTCATCGCACTCGGGGCGCTCATCCCGTTTGTCATCGTCGCCCGGCCGTTCTCGCCGGGCGGTTCGAATGCGGTGGTCGGCACGGGAGACGCGGCGCGGGGCGAGGTGGCGTTCAACAATCGGTGCCAGGTGTGTCATGGACCCGGGGGCGAGGGGATCGTCGGGCTGGGCAAGCCGCTCACCACGTCGGAGTTCGTCGCCGGTCTCACCGACGATGGGCTGCTGGCGTTCCTGAGCGTCGGAAGGCCGTCGGACGACCCGTTGAACACCACCGGGGTTCAGATGCCGGCGAGGGGCGGGACTCCTCCGCTCACCGACGCCGAGTTGGCGGACGTGATCGCATACCTGCGGGCGATCAACGAGTAGGCGCCGGGCGCCGACGATCCATTCAGAGGTCCGCCAAGCCCCTCCGTCAGCGACGCGGTGGGGTACGCCTCATTCTTAGGCGTCGGGCGATGACCACGCCGACGACCGGACCGGCGAGAAGGATCGCCACCGTGATGATCCCGGCAAGGATGCTCTCGCGGAAGACCTCGGGGATGCTCGCCTCGTAGCCACCTTCGATCCCGAAGTAGATCACGAAGTTGACCGCCACGATGGCGCCGACGATGCCGCCAATCACCCCACCAAGAAATGCATCGGCCAGCCAGGCGCGTGCTCCCGATTCCATCATGGACATGATCCGGGTCGATGAGCCAATCGGCCAGGGGCTCACGGCCTTTGATGAAGTGGGTGGAGCATCGGCTCACGACCCGATTCGACCCTCCCGGACCGAGGCCAGCCCGCGGCGCACTCGTTCACAGAGTTCCTCGATCTCTGGGACGCCACCGCGAGGGGCGTCGGGCCAGTCGTTGATTCTGACACCCCAGTACTCACGAGGGGTGCCCGGGTAGCGCGGTGCGAGATGAACGTGTAGGTGGGGGACGGCATCACCGAGCACCAGGCTGTAGATGTGTTCGGCCCCCTCGACATCCCTGAGGACGCGGCCGAGATCGTTCATCAGCAGACCGATTGCCGAAGCTTCGTCATCGGTCAGGTGTCCCCAACCAGCCACGTGTCGCTTCGGCTCGACCATCAGATACCCGAGGTAC
>JAUYIV010000287.1 GCA_030688105.1 Actinomycetota bacterium
TCGCCCAGCGCCAGGCGGATGCCGAGCTTCTCGGCGATGGTGCTCGCTACGTGCTCGATCCGGTTGACCCTGCCCTCGACATCGAAGGCCACCAGACGGCCGCCCACGCCGATTGCCGCCGTCTCCTGCACGTCGCCATCCTGGATGAGGCTCAGCTTGCTGGTGCCGCCCCCGACATCCACGTGAAGCAGGCGGTCGCCGCGGCGATGCGAGAGCGCTGCCGCCCCCGACCCGTGTGCGGCCAGGATGGCTTCCAGGTTGTGGCCCGCGGAGGCGCACACGAACTTGCCGCCCTCGGCGGCGAACAGCTCCGCCACGCCACGGGCGTTGGCGCGCTCGAGCGCGGTTCCGGTCAGGATCACGGCGCCCGTGTCAATGGCCTCCGTCGCTAGGCCGGCGTCGGCGTACGCCTGCTCGAAGAATCGCTGCAGCGCGGCAGTATCGATCAGCCCATCCTGGCGGTAGGGCGTGAGCAGGATGGGCGAACGGTGGAGCACCTCGCGCTTGACCACCGCGAAGCGGCTGGAAAGTGAGTTGCTGAGCCGCTGCAGATGCAGCCTGGCGAACAGCAGGTGCGACGTGGAGGAGCCGACGTCCACCCCCACCGTGGTGAGCTCGACGTTGTCGAACCCCCACGTGAGAGGGACGTCGTCCTCTTCTAGGTCATCCGCGCCACCATCGCCGTGGTGGTCGGGAAAGTGAAGCTTGTGGAGCCCGAAAGGATCGTGCTCGTGGTCGTCGTCGAATTCGTGAAAGCGGGCTCCCCTCAGCATCTCAGCGCGCTGCCGCCGCGACCTGCCGCTGGTCAGCGGTGGGAATGTTGAACTGGTTCATGCGCGGCTCGATGCCCGCTTTCGCCAGCTCCGCCAGGTAAATGCCGTGGATCTCGGGCTTCTGGTCTTCGTACTCGATCTGGCGGCCGCCTTCCTTGACGTTCACGTCCATGCCCATGTACGTCTTCTTCTTGTCCTCCGCGAATGGGTAGCGCAGACCGCCAAAGGCGACGGCGAGGTAGCGGGCCGGCTCCGGACTGATGTTGAAGTGCTGGTGGAAGAGGCCGTCCGTGGGGACAAGGATCTTCCCGTGCTCCCAGTCAAAGCGGCGGATCTCGTCCTCACCCTCGTACCAGTACAGGCTGTAGCCCTTGCCGGTGACGGCGAACTCGTGGAAGTCGGCCCCGTGGCGGTGGCCCTTCTTGTACGTGCCGACGGGCATCTCGGAAACGTGGGCGTGCATGGTGCCGTCCGCGAGCACGAACATGATGTTGGAGCCGCCGGCGCCGCGGGCCTTCCACTCCTGGAGCTTGAAGGTGCTGAGGTCGGGGACGAAGTTGGTCTCCCACATGTGGCGCCCGGGACGCATGGGGAGGAACTCGCCATCACCCTTGAAGAACTTCTCCTCGCCCAGCCGCTCGGGGAACTCGAACGGGTTGTCGAAGACGAACGCCTCGTTATGGAAGGCGTTGAGCATCATCGGCAGGTTGGTGGTGGCCACGAAGCGCGCGGGCTCGCGACCGCTGGTGTTGAAGTGCTGGTAGCGGGCGTTGAGCGGCAAGACGAAGAGGCTCTTGGGGCCCCATTCGAAGGAGTGCTTCTCGCCCGAGGTGGCCCAGATGGTGGTGCTGCCTCGGCCGCTGAGGACGTAGACCACCTCTTCGTAGAGGTGCTTCTGGGGGGCGGCGGCTTTGCCGGGGGCGATCTCGATCACCTGCATGTCGAGGAAATCGCCGCGGCCCTTGGCCAGCGCGAAGGCGCCGCTGACGCCGTCACCCTGGCGGGCCCACGGCGTGACGTCCATGTTGATGAGGTCGAGGCCAAAGTCCTCGACGATAGGGATGTTCTCGTTCTTGGTCCAGTCGAGGTACGTGTCGACGAGGAAGCGGGTTTCGGCCATGGGGTGTCTCCGTTCTGTGGTTATGGGGCAGGGATGCGACTGATACGACTATCTCTGACGCTCGGGTGTCGCGGCAATTGGGCCGCGCGGCAGGCTGCGTGTTTCTGTCGAGTGTGCGATTGGCAGGGGTCGGTGAGAGTGGCGATATGGATGCTGAGGCAGGGGACGAGCCCCTGCACTACGGGTGCCCTAGCGGAAGCGGGTGATGGTGTCTACGAGGGCGGGTTTGCCGTCTTTGACCTGGGCAATGGCGCGCTTCAGTGCGGCGGCCACGTCGCGCGGATCCTCAATGGGACCTTCGGCGTACCAGCCCATGGAGCGGGCGAGGCCGGCGAAATCGGGCTCGGGACCGCGCATGTCCATGCCGATGTTGGCCCGGTCGGCGGGGGTGCCGCGCACCCGGGCCATGCGGATCTGGTGCTCCCAGTCGTTGTAGTAGGCGCGGTTGTTGAACATCACGCACAGCAGCGGGATCTCGTGCTTGGCGGCCACCCACAGCGCGCCGGCGTCGAACATGAGGTCACCATCCGGCTGAAGGTCGACCACAAGCTTGCCGGTGCCCTTGTGGGCGAGGGCGACGCCCAGAGAGATGCCGATCTGGGTACCGGTGCCGAGGTCCTTGCCGGGGTGCCGGTAGTGGCGGTCGAAGTCCCAGAGCTTGAGAGCCCAGTCCTTGAGAGTGCCGGCGGTGAGCACCCAGTCTTCGTCTTTGATGGCTCCCCACACTTCCATGGCCAGCCGCGCGGTGGTCATGGGGGTGGCGTCCCAATCCTGGCGCGCCTCTTCGCGCCAGCGGTCGCGCCACTGCGCGTGGCGCTGGCCAATGCGAGCGCCCCGCTCCTTCAGAGCGTCGGCCCGGGCTGAGTTGCCGCGGAGGCGCTCAGCGCAGAGGTCCGTGAGTGCGGGGACCGCCAGCGAGGTATCGGCGAGGATCGAGACGGCCGTCTCCTGGTAGCGGCCGTAGTCAAGCGACCAGCTGCTGAGCTCAAGGTCGACGAAGCCGATCTCGACGAAGGGGGTGCCCCCCGGCAGGACGGAGCGCATCTTGCGCGTGGCGCTGTCGAGCTCGGTCGTCGGGCGCTCGAGGTCGCGCACGTCCAGGGCAATGACGAGGTCGGCATCTTCGAGGACGTCAGTGTCCGTCATGTTGAGGGGGTGGTTGGTGGGGAAATTGGAGCGGGCGCGAACATCGATGACGGGCGCCGAGACCGTCTCCGCCAGCCGGATGAGCGCGTCGAACGCGGCCGGGTCGCGGCCGAGGTACTCCGCCATGAGCACGGGACGCTCGGCCTGGACCAGCATCTGGGCGACCCTGTCGAGGGCGACGGGGTCGGGCGCCATGCGCGTGGGCACCCGGGCGGCGTGGGGGCTTGGGAGGGGAATCTCGCGGTCGAGCGGGTCCTCCTGGAGCTGCGCGTCCAGGCAGATGTAGACGGGGCCCTGGGGCTCGGTGAGCGCGACCCGATACCCACGAGCGATCGAACCCGGAAACCCGTCCACGGAGGCGGGCTGGTCGTCCCACTTGGTGTAGTCGCGGATGGCCGTGCCCTGGACGTTGGCGGTATGGATCCAGTCGATGCGCGGCCGGCGCTTGGCCTCGTTCATGGGGCCGGTTGCGCCCAGGATAAGAATGGGCGCCCGGTC
Organism: Actinomycetota bacterium; assembly: GCA_030688105.1. Lineage (GTDB taxonomy): Bacteria > Actinomycetota > Acidimicrobiia > Spongiisociales > UBA11373 > JAUYIV01. The sequence goes on from JAUYIV010000287.1 coordinate 3,538, forward strand.
GATGTAGGCGTAGTAGATCGCCATGCACGAGTGGATGAGCCCGACCAGGTCGTGGACGATGCTGACCATGATCTCGCCGCTGGCCTTCGAGTAGCCGTGGGCCATGCCGACAGCGATCTCTTCGTGCTGGCAGAGGATCATCTCCGGCCGGTTGCCGCCGTAGTTGACGAGCGAGTCGTGCAAACCCCGGAAGCTGGCACCCGGAGTCAGGGCGGCGTAGCGGATGTCGTACTGGTGGAGAAGGTCGACGATGACGTCGGACCCATAGCGGCGCCCGTCGGCGGGCGGGGCGGCGGGCACGAGCTCACCCTTGA
>JAUYIV010000291.1 GCA_030688105.1 Actinomycetota bacterium
GAGCGCGTTCACCTCCGCGCCGCCAGGACCCTGAAATCCCCCAGCCCCCGGGGATGGAGCAGGGTCTGGGCGTCGGTGACGCGGCTGCGGAGGCGGAGACGCTCCATCGTGCTGCCTGCCCTCGCCGCCTCCAACTCGCTCGCCCTCAGGTCCGACAGCGCGTCCCGAAGACCCCAGCGGGCGAGAAACTCGTCCTGGCGGTCGAGAGTGACCACGGCCCCGGCAGCCTCGGCCGCGGCCGCCAGCGCGGTGAAGTTGACGTCCATCGTGATATCGGTCTCGCCGGGAGTGAGCAGCGGATCGGGCCCGAGATGGTGCGATCGATAGGTCCGCAGCGTGCCCTGGGCCCGGCGATGTTCCAGCCCGGCGGCGGTGTCGCCGTAGTCGATGACCACGACGGCTCCCGAGTCGAAGAGTGCCAGGGCGTCGGTGAGCCAGGCTCCCGCCTCCAGCTGCACCTCGACGATCGCGCCTTCCGGTACCCGCCCGGAGAAGGCCTCGGACCAGGACGCCACCTCTGACCGCGCCGGCCGCTCGTCCAGTGCCAGCACCCCGCCCGCCAGGACGACGATCTTCTCCCGCCAGCCTTCGTCGCGTCGCACCGCCACTGCCGCGGGCAGATTGTCGACAAGCTCGTTGGCGATCACGATCGCCGACCCTGCACGCGGGATCTCGGCGAGCGACTCGACCACTATGCACTCCGGGACCATGGCCGCGATCCGGGAGGACGCCGCCGGCGACACTTCGACCGCGTAGACGGCGTCAGGAGGCTCCGTGAGGGCGTCGAGGAGGGGCCGCAGCAGGGACCCCGAGCCGGACCCCGCCTCGATCAGTGTCAAGGGAAGGCCGACGCGGTCTCCTTCCGCCTCGACGAATCGTGCCAGCGTGCTCCCGAACAGCGGGCTCACCTCGGGGCTGGTCAGGAAGTCACCGCCCGTGGAGGACCGCAGCGTCGACGCGGCGGCGAAATAGCCACCCTCCGGGTCGTACAGGGCGAGCTCCATGAAACGATCGAACGGCATGGGCCCGTGCGCTGCGATCTCGGCTCTGATGCGGTCGAGCACCGTCGCATTCTCGCCGCCCCGTCATCACCCGACGGCGGCGACCTCCGCGGTGGCCCCCAGCAGACGCAGGATCTGGGCCGCAAACCTCGTCGGATCACCCGTGGTGACATAGGTGGTCACTCCGGCGCCGGCGGTGTCGGCGACGCGGGCGACTTGCCGGGCGACCGCGGCAGCAGGATCGATCACGGTCACCCCGGGGGCCGCCCGGGCGATGGCGTCGTCGAGGAACGAGTAGTGGGTGCAGGCGATGACCAGGGTGTCGACGCCGGCCTCGAGGAGAGGCGCCAGGTGCGCCGTGATCGCCGGCTCGGCGTCCGGCCAGCCGTCCTCCACCGCCCGCGCCCAGCCCGGGCAGGGATGGGCGATCACGTCGATCCCCGCGGAGTAGCGGCCGACCAGGTCGTCGAACACGGTGGCCGAGAAAGTCGCGGGAGTCGCCAGCACACCGACCACACCGCTCCGGGTTGCCGCCACCGCGGGCTTGACGGCGGGCTCCATGCCGACGAAACGAACCTCGGGGTGGCGGGCACGGATATGGCCCAGGGCGGCTGCCGACGCCGTGTTGCAGGCGACGACCACGGTCTCGGCACCCTGGCCGACTAGCCAGAGCGTCGCCTGCTCGGCGAACCCGCGGACCTCCTCGAGGGTCTGCATCCCGTAGGGGGCGTTCGCCTGATCGGCGAGGTAGAGGATATCGGCGTCGGGAAGCAGGGCCCGTGTCTCGCGGAGGACGGCCAGGCCCCCCACACCCGAATCGACGAAGCCGATCATGGCGGCGCAGGCTAATTGCGGCCGACGGCCTGATGGGCATCCTCGATGCCCCCGACCTGCAACGATTGGCCCATGAAGACCTGGTATGTCCGAGTCGTAATCGGCCTGATCATCGTCAATGCGGCGTTTGCAGTTTTCGTGCTCCTTCGTGGGGAGATCGGTGACACGGAGGGCAAGATCCTCGGCACCTCGCTGGTGGCCACGGCCTCGGCGGTCCTCGCCATGACCTGCGCCCCGGCACGGGCCGCCGGACGGCTCGGACTGGTTCCCCTCACCGGCATGCTTGCCGCAGCAGCCGGGTTCGCCGCGGTCACCGTCGTCATCTGGGGTGAGGTCGACGAGATCTGGATCGGCAAGGTCGCCGGGACTGCGTTCATCATCGCAGTCGCTTCTGCTCTGGCCTGTCTGCTCTCGGCGTGGGCGCTCGAGGGGGGGTCCGCCTGGGTCGGCCTTGCCGCCGACCTGCTGATCGCCGGCGTGGGTGGGATGCTGCTGTTCGCCCTCTGGTTCGAGGTGGGCTCATCCGGCTATTGGCGTGGCTTCTCGGTCCTCGCCGTGCTCCTGGCCGCGGCGGCACTCGCGGTGCCGGTGCTGCACCGGGGAGGCCCCGAGGCGACTCGAGAGCCCATCAGGCACTGCCCATTCTGTGGAAGCACCATCGAGGGTGTCTCCGGCAGACCAATCACCTGTCCCTCGTGCGGGCGGCACTACACCGTTAACCAGCGAAGCAGCCGATCGGCGTCGGCTGCGAGCCAGCTGTCCGAACTTCCGTAGCCCTTAAGACGCCGCCGCGCCTTGACGATCTGAGTTCATACTCCCAGGAGTTGTCTCATCGTGAACGAGCGGGACCGACGCGTCAGCCGCCTCTGGCTGGCGAGCGCGGGCTTGACGGCTCTCATCGCCGTCACGGCGGCGATCGTCGCCGTCCACCATCAGGCCGATGCCACCCGGCCGATCGGTGAAGGCGAGCTCTTCGCTCACGACACCGCGATGGCGGCCGAATCGCTCGCCGAGGCCGCCGACCCCGACGTCGAGGTGCGGCGGGTGAGAAACTCCCTGACCATCGAGGCGGTATCGGTGGTCGACGGGAATCTGAAATATGTCGCGTCCTCGTCGCCCAATCTCGTCGGCACCTCGCTCGAGGTGCCGTTCTTCCAGGGCTCGCCCATGCCGCTCCGGGCGCTCGCCGCTCCGATCGGCCTGCCCGTCGTGATCGACGGGGTCGAAGAGTGGGACTCCGACGACGTCCTGTATCAGGTGATGCGCCCCCTCGAGGAAGGTCGCATGGCAGTGCTCTTCTACGACCTGCAGGAGCTCGCCGCCCGGCGCGCCATCCCGGAGGGGATCCGGCCCGAGACCCTGTCGATCGCCGGTGCCGGCCTCTTCTTCGCACTCATGACCATCGTCCTTCTCGCCGGCCGCGCCGGAGCCCGACGCCGGGTGCGACGCTCGATCGAGGAGGCGGTCGCACTGGAGGCGCGTGCTGTGGAACTCGCCGCCCACAACGAGGCGCTCGACGAGGCCCGATCCGCTGCCGAGCGGGCCCTGGCACTCGCCGAGGAGAAGAACCGAATCCGCTCGGAGTTCGTGCTCATGATCAACCACGAGTTGAACACCCCGCTTACCGGCGTCGTCACCAGCGCAGAGCTGCTGGCGGCAGACCCCGAGATGCCCGTCGACGAGCGCCGCGTCCTGGTCGACGACATGGTCCGGGAGGGAGACCAGCTGCGGTCCCTTATATCTCGGATGCTGACCGTCGCCCGCATCGAGAACCAGGGGCTCGGCTACTCGCTGCGCCGCATCGAGGCGGCGACGCTGGCCGGCAGCCTGCGCAGGACCACTCCGACTTCGCGGGTGATCGATCCGAATCAGCCGGCCACCCTCATGACCGATCCCGAGGGTCTCGTCGCCCTCATCGCGTCCCTTGCCGAGAACTCCCGCACCCACGGGGCGACCGAAGTCGTAATCGAATTCGGTCGATCCCTCCCCTTCGATCCCGACATCGTCGTCGGGCGCATCCCGGATCCTGGTCTGTTCGTCTCGGTGCGAGACAACGGACCCGGGATCGATCCCGCCTTCGTGCCCCGGATCTTCGAGAAGTTCGAGAAGCGGAGCGACAGCCCCGGCACCGGGCTGGGCCTGTACCTGGCTCGCCTCATCGCCGAGGCGATGGATGCATCGATCGCGGTCACGACCGGTCCCGGCGGTACGACGATGGCCGTCGGCGTAGGGCTCGCCCGGGAGGCGGCAGCCGCATGAGACGCCTCGCCGCCTTCACCGTCATCGCAGCTGCGCTGGCAGGTTGCTCGGAACCCGCCTCCGAGTCCGGCACGGTCGTGCTCGATGAGTACACCATCGACCTCTCCGGCTCGGTGTTCACCGGGGATGCCGTGTCGCTGGCCGTCGAGAACGCCGGCGAGTTCGCTCACACCCTGGTGGTCACCCGCCGCGACGGCAGTGCAGTGGCCGCCACCGCAACCGTCCCCCCTGGGTCGACCGCAGAGCTGGTACTCGACCTCGAGCCCGGCGAGTACCAGGTGTCGTGTCGGATCGTGGTCCAACTCGCCGATGGGACGATCATCGACCACTACGAGCAGGGAATGGTCGAGTCGCTACGGGTCGAGAGCCGTTAGACCGAAGTTGCCGGTCGCAGCCGCAGACAGGCTGCGGCTCAACCCTCGATGAGGTCGACCAGGTCGGCCGACCAAGGGCAAAAGCGGTCGCCGTGCTGCGAGACGTAATCCTCGTAGCCGAGGTCGTCAATGTACGACACCGTGCCGTCGCAGATCTCTATGGCGATGTCGGCGAACTCCACCTCTTCGATGTGCCACTCGTGTCCAACGTTCACCCCGCCGTCGCCGGGCAGGATCTTGCCGTTGGGGATCCCGGGGTTGGTCCCCGCGGCGCCGGCCTGGCGTGCAGTGTCGGCCGCGGCACCGGTCAGGAGCAC
>JAUYIV010000301.1 GCA_030688105.1 Actinomycetota bacterium
GGCTCCGGGACGGATCGCCTCGGCGACCGCGGCCATCTCCGCCCTGATGCGGCCGACCTCCTCCCACCCCCAGTCATAGGTGGCCCGCGGCTCGAGATCCGCGCCGAGGAATCTCCGGGCAAGTCGGACGTATCGCTCCTCGCCGATCCCGTCCACATCGAGAGCAGCCGGGAGATAATCCTCTTCGAGATAGGCGGCGAGGGCCCCGTACGCGGCACGGGCCATCGCCGCACCGGCCTGCAGTCGCTCGATGGTGGCGGTGTCGGCGACCCCGGATTCGGCGGCTTGGCCCTCGAGGCGGTTGAAGAAGGAGGCCTCGCCCGCGTGGTTTCGAGCCTGCCGGGCCGCCTCGAGCACCTGGCGCCGGGCCACCGCCTTGCCCTGGCGGCGGCCGGCCTCGAGAAGCTCTCGATACCCATCCAAGGCCCCAGCAAGTCCCTCGAGCCGGGACGCGACGTTGGCCCAGCCCTCGGATGTCGAGGTGTCCATGTGGTCGAAGATCTCGCGGATGTCTTGGACCGGCGAAGCCATGCTGTTGAGCTCGACGAGGTGCTCCTCGGAGTCGAACCAGGCGAGCTCGTCCGAGCACGCCTGAACCGCCACCCGGTGGGCAAGGCGTGCCCACGGGTCATCCGGCATGGGGATGGCGTTCACCCGGGAGAGCTGCCCCCGGACCATGTCGGCTACGGCCTGCTGGCCTTCGGGGGAATAGTCGTTCCACTCGTGGTCGTGACCCGGGATCCCCAGCAAGGTCCCGAGTGTGGGGATGCGGTCCACGGTCTCGTCGACGATCGAGCTGCAGAGCTGATAGATGTCGTCGGGCACTCCGGGGGCCTCCGCGGTTCGGGCGCGGGCGACGATAGCGAAACCCGTGCCCTCCACGCCCGCCCCAGGGTTGCCGATTCCCTGCGGATGCCAGCCGCCTGTAGGCTCCCGGCCCGATGGACGACTCCGCCCGCCGGGACGCTCTCTTCGCGGGCGTGAAAGCGATCTTCCCGATCCTGCTCGGAGTTGTCCCATTCGGTGTGATCGCGGGCGTCGCCGCCGTCGAGGCGGGGCTCGATCCGGTGCAGGCGATCGCGATGTCCCCGATCGTGTTCGCAGGAGCGGCCCAGCTCGCCGCGGCGGATCTGATCGCCCGGGACGCCGCGCCACTGGTGATCGTGCTGACCGCGCTCGTGATCAACGCCCGGTTTGCGATGTACAGCGCCTCCCTGGCTCCGTCACTTCGGGGACTTGGTGCCTGGCAGAAGGCATTGGGGTCCTACCTGCTCACGGACCAGGCCTTTGCGGTCAGCGTGACGCGTTTCCAGCAGACCGACGACGACCTCGGCGGCAGGGTCGCCTACTACTTCGGTTCGGCGATCTCGCTATGGATCACCTGGCAGGTGTCGTCGGTGCTCGGAGTGATCGTCGGCTCGGGGGTGCCCCCCGAATGGTCGCTCGACTTCGCCATCCCCCTCGTCTTCATGGCGCTGTTGTTCCCGACGATCAGGGACCGGGGTACCCGCCTCGCAGCAGTCGTCGCCGCACTCTCGGCCGTCGCACTCATCGGGTTGCCGTTGAACCTGGGGCTGCTCGCCGCTGCGGCGCTGGGCATCTCGGCCGGGGTGATCTCCGAGGTCATCCCATGACGAGCCACTCCCCTCTCCTGCTCTGGGCCATGATCGGGTCGATCGGGCTCGGGACCTGGCTGATCCGGCTCTCTTTCCTCGTCTTTCTGGGCAGGGTGGAGCGGGTGCCACCTGCTTTGGGCCGGGTTCTCCGCTTCATCCCGGCCGCCGTGCTCGCCGCTCTCGTCCTTCCGGCGCTCACTCATGCGACCGGGGAGTTCGACCTGGGCACCGATCGCTTCGCCGCTGGTGCGATCGCCGCCGTGGTGGCCTGGCAGACCCGGAACGTCCTCGCCACGATCGCCGTGGGCATGGGAGCGTTGTGGGCGCTCCAGGCCCTCGGTTGGCTGCGCTAAGTGCTGTGCCGGGGCGCTGCACTAAACCTCGGCTCTGGATCTTGGCGTGCGCGCGCGCATGCGGGTCGCGCCTGAGGGCTCCCGGGTGTATTCTCGGAACAGCCCCCCATCGACCCCTGGCATCGCCATGCTCATCGCAGCCCTGGATCCCGAGCTCTACCTCAAGTCGGCGCGCACGCAGCGCCGGATGTTGCGCGTCCTCATCGCCAACCTCTCGGCGACCCTCGGGGCCGACACCGTCGTCAAGCGGATCGCCGGCCACCGGCTTGAGATCGACTCCGCCAACCCTGACGCCGCGGATCGCCTCAGGTCGGTGTTCGGAGTCGCCGCCGTCGAGCGCGTGGTGCGGCTCCCGGCCGACGGCCTGGAGTCCCTCGCCGACGCCATCGCCGACCGGATGAGCGCGGCCGTCACCGGCCGGTCCTTCGCAGTCAGGCCGCGCCGGCTGGGCTCCCACGGCTGGAGCTCCCAGGACCTCGCAGTGGCGGCGGGGTCGCGCCTGGTGGCCGCCGGCGGTTTCGTCGACCTCTCCAACCCCGAGATCACCGTGTCGGTCCGCGTCGTAGAGCGAGTCGCCGATCTGACCGTCGAGCGGACTCCCGGAGTGGGCGGCCTGCCGCTCGGCTCCCAGGGACGGGCCCTGGCGCTGTTCAGCGGCGGGATCGACTCCCCCGTGGCCGCCTACCTGGTTTCACGGCGCGGCGTCGCCCTCGACTACCTCCACTTCGCGCTGGGATGCGGACAGGCCGACCACGCCGCGGGGATCGCCCATCAGCTCGCCGAGCGGTTCGGCCGCGGGTCCGACCCACTGCTCATCGTCGCCGACATCGAGCCCCTCGTCGGCGAACTCACCCGACGCGTCTCCCCCCGGATGCGGCAGATGGCGCTCAAGGCCCTCATGTACCTCGCCGCCGAGCAGATCGCCCTCGGGCTGCCGGATACTCGCGCCCTGGTGAACGGCGAGTCCCTGGGCCAGGTCTCGACCCAGACGCTCGACAACCTCGCTTCGCTGGACCGCCTGGTGAAGGTGCCCGTGCTCCGGCCGCTCGTCGGCCTCGACAAGATGGAGATCCGGGGGCGTGCCGAAGTGATCGGCACCTACGAGGCGTCGGCGAGGACCCGGGAGCTCTGCGACATCTCACAGGGTTCGAAGGTGTCGGTCGCCACACGGCCCGGGCAGCTTGCGGCAATCGCCGAGGCCATCGAGGACCTCGTCGGCCAGGCGGTCACCACTGCCAAGCACCAGCGCCTCCAGGACTGGATCCCGGGCTCCCCTTCCTGAGGTGCGCCCCCGACCGAGGGCGGGGACCCGCAGGGATCGGGTGCGCCCGGGCCATCGCCCCTCTCTTCCTCCGAGATGGCGACTACTACCGTTGCCGCCGCCATGTCCGAACCCCTCGTCTCGGCGCGCCACCTCAGCAAGAGGTTCGGCGAGCTCGTCGCCGTGGATGACATCGATTTTCAGGTCCGCCCGGGGGAGGTGTTCGGCTTTCTCGGCCCCAATGGGGCGGGGAAGTCGTCGACGATGCGGATGATCGGGTCGGTCTCCCCGGTCACGTCGGGCGACCTGCGAGTGCTCGGGATGGATCCCGCGACCGATGGCCCCCGCATCAGGGCGCGGCTCGGTGTCGTCCCTCAAGAGGACAATCTCGACCTGGAGCTGACCGTGTACGAGAACCTCCTCATCTACGGCCGGTACTTCGGCCTCAGCCGCAAAGTGATCGACGAGAGGATCGACGAGCTGCTGAAGTTCACCCAGCTCGACGAACGCCGCAAGAGCCGGGTCGAGCCACTCTCCGGGGGGATGAAACGCCGCCTGACCATCGCTC
>JAUYIV010000306.1 GCA_030688105.1 Actinomycetota bacterium
GGCTCCACGATCTCTCCAGGACGACTCGGAGGTTGCCGTGATCGGCTTCCAGGTCCTTGAGTGCCTCCAGCTGTTCCCGGACTCGCAATTGCGAAGCCCGGCCCTCCGCCCAGTCCACGAACCATGCTCGATGGCGGTGGACCAACTCGTCCCACTCGCCGCTCTCCCGGAGTCGCATCTCGGCGTACTCCCGGATCGATTCGTACACGGAGAATCGCGCTCGGCCGGCGATAAGGACCGGAGTCACCAGCGACTTCTGGATCAATCCGGTCAGCAGGTCGAGGATCTCACTCGCCGGGAGATCCTCGTCCGGGCAGACCGCCTCGGCCGCTTCGAGCGAGAAGCCACCCTTGAACACGGCGACTCTTCGAAAGAGTGCAGCCTCGGAATCGGAGAGCGTGTCGTGGCTCCAGCCGATCGCCCCCTCCAACGTCTCGTGGGGCGACAATGCCCCTCTTCCCCGACCCTTGAGCAACGCGAAGCGATCGTCGAGGCGGACCTGCACCTGTTCAGGGGTGAGTACGTTGGTGCGAGCGGCCGCCAGCTCGATGGCGAGTGGAATCCCGTCCAGCTTTCTGCCGATGGCCAGGATGTCTGCGATCCATGGGGACGGCTCGAAGTCGGGGTCGACCGCCCGAGCCCGATCCGAGAAGAGCTGTACGACTTCGAGTTCGAGGGCGTCACTCGTCGGGGGGTCGGTGTCGGGGAGGGGGAGCGGGCCGACGCGATAGACGCGCTCGCCGTCTACACCCAGTGGTTCCCGACTCGTGGCGAGGATCTTCAAGAAGGAGGCGGCCTGCAACCACTCGCTCGTGAGTCGGGCGACCTCGTCTCGTCGGTGCTCGCAGTTGTCCAGGACCAGCAGCAACGTCTTGTCACGAAGATTGTCTGTGACCGTGTCCTCCGCGGGACGGTCGACCTGCTCCGAGACCGAGAGGTTCCGAGCGACCTGCGGTGCCACCGCCTCTCCGGCGGCGATGCCGGCCAGCGAGACATACGTGACACCGTCGGAGAAGGCGGGAACGAGGTGTTTCCCCAACTCGACGGCCAGGCGCGTCTTGCCGACGCCCGCGGGCCCGGTCAGAGTCACCAGGCGGAAGTCGCCGATCAGCTCCCGGATGGCTGCGAGCTCACGGTTCCGCCCGATGAAGCTGGTCAGAGTGGTCGGTAGGTTCTGCGCCGTGGCGGTGAGGGTTCGTGGTGGCGGGAAGTCGGATTGAAGGCCCCTCACGACGAGTTGATACAGGTGCTCACGGCTTGTCAGGTCCTTGAGCCGGTGAGTCCCGAGGTCGGCGAAGGCCAGCTCGCCCTCGAGTGCCTGCGTCACGAGCGAGTGCGTCGCCTCAGACAGCAAGACCTGGCCGCCATGGGCGGCGGAGGCAATCCGTGCCGCCCGGTGGACGTCGATCCCGACATAGTCGTCACCACCGAGCTTTGCCTCCCCGGTATGAAGCCCCATCCTCACCCGCAGCGTTCGGTTCTCCGGCCAGGGGTGGGCCGACAGGGCACCCTGTGCCGCCGCGGCGGCGCGCACGGCGTCCGGAGCAGAGCGGAAGACGCAGAAGAAGGAATCTCCTTCGGTCCCGATCTCGACGCCATTCTGCTGGGAGACCGCGGTGCGGATGATCTGCTGCTGGGAGTCCAGTACGCCGACATACCGATCGCGCAGGTCCTGAAGCAGCCGGGTCGATCCCTCGATGTCGGAGAAGAGGAAGGTGACGGTGCCCAGCGGCAACTCTCGGGTCACCGCGCAGACTCTACGCGCGGATTGGGGTCATCCCGGCGACGGCGTCTGACCTTGGCTGGTGGCGGGAGGCGGGAGGCGGGAGGCGGAACGACTCACTCCTGCCCGAGGAACTCCTGGTAGGCCTCCCAGGCCCTGGGGGCGTACACGGTCGCAGGCCCACCGCCCATCATGATGGCCACCCCGAGCGCCTCGGCTACCTGATCGGGGCTGGCCCCCCGCTTCACCGCACTGCGGGCATGGGCGGCGATACAGCCATCGCACTCCGCGGCAACGGCGAGCACCACTGCGATGACCTCCTTCATCGCCGCGGAGATCACGCCGTCCTTCAGGGAGGCGCTGCTCAGGTCCGCAAAGCCCTTGTAGACCTCGGGGATCCTCTCGCGTAGATCGCGCGCCGGGTCTCTCAGGTCGGCTCGAACATTGTGCCAATGTCCCATGAACACCTCCGTCGTGCGATGGTACGTTCGCACACGCGTTGAAGCGTCGGGGAAGGACGAGATGGACCTGAAGGAACGGGCCGGCGCCGGCTTTGCTGCCGTCGAGGAAGAGCTCAAGGCGATCAGCCGGTGGATGTACGAGAACCCGGAGACCGCCTACGAGGAACTCGAGGCCTCGCAACGCCTCGCCGACTTCCTCAGCCGGCAGGGCTTCACCGTCGAGTACCCCGCCTACGGGCTCGACACCGCCTTTGCCGCCCGGGTGGGCAACTCGGGACCCGAGGTCATCGTGTGCGCCGAGTACGACGCCCTTCCCGCCGTAGGACACGCCTGCGGTCACAACATCATCGCCACTGCGGCCCTCGGTGCCGGAGCCTCGGTCGGCCCGCTCGCGGACGAGCTGGGCCTTCGTCTCACCGTGCTCGGGACCCCGGCGGAGGAGAACATCGGCGGAAAGGTCGACCTCATTCGGGCGGGCGCCTTCGCGGGAGCCACCGCGGCGATGATGATCCACCCGGCGCCAGAGGACACCGTCGATCCGATCGCGCTGGCCATCACCCACCTGTCGGTCGACTACTACGGAAAGGACGCCCATGCCTCGGCTGCCCCCTGGGAGGGAAGGAACGCCCTCGATGCGTTCGTCCAGCTCTACGTGGCCGTGGCGACCTTTCGGCAGCACATGCACCCCACCGACAAGATCCACGGGATCCCGACTCATGGCGGTGATGCCCCCAACATCATCCCGTCGCACACCCGATCGGAGTGGTACGTGCGGGCGGGGACCCGGGAGCGGCTCGAGGAGATGTCGGCCCGCTTCACGGCGATGGCGGAAGCGGCAGCCGCGGCGACCGGGTGCACGGTGGAGATGGGCCAGACCGGGTACGAATACGAGGACATCCAGAGCGAGCCCACGATGGTCGAGCTGTTTGCGGCAAATGCCGAGGCGCTCGGCCGGAAGATGGGACGCGCCAAGGACCGCCCGGCGTCGAGCACGGGGAGCACCGACATGGGCAACGTGAGTCACGTCGTCCCGTCGATCCATCCGATGATCGGCATGGACACCAAAGGGGCGGTGAACCATCAACCCGAATTCGCCGCCCATACCATCACCCCGGACGGGGAGCGGGCGATGCGGGACGGGGCGTTGGCGATGGCGTGGACGATCATCGATCTGGCTGTGGGGGATCGGTGGGGCGAGCTTCAGCGGCCGGGGAAATAGAGAATCAAGAGTCAAGAGTTCGGGTCTTGGATCTTGAATCTTGGATCTTGACTCTTTCTCAGTCCGGCTATCCCGGGTCCCACCAGGGCCGCGGCGAGTGCCCATGCGATCGCCCGGGAGACGGTGCCTTCGAGGAAGAGGGCGCCGAGGGCCAGCCCGACGGCCACACACAAGGTGCGGAGCCCTCGCAGCCCGGTGAGGGAGGCGGCAAGGCGGCCGACGCCGGCCCCGATCAGTACCAGGCCGATCAACGGGTAGAGGCCATTGGAGGTCCAGCCGGTGCCGTGACCCGCCACGAGCAGGGAGCCGATGGCCAGCAGCAACCAGAAGAAGCGCGACTCGACCAGTCGCCTGGGCCGCCGCGGGGGAGGGGTCGGGGGATGCTCCGGCGAGCGAGGCTCGATCCCACGAGCTCTCAGCCGCTCCTCGACCGCGACGGCGACCGACTCGGCGAGTCCCGAGAGGCCGGTCGGTCGAAACGGGCGGGGGACGGACTGCTCCGGGAAGCCGAATTCGGTGCCCGGCACCGTGTAGACCCTGATGCGTTGCTTGATGTTCTTGAGGGGGCGCTGCCCGTTGTCCTCGAACGGGAGGCGGTCGCTCGATTCTCGGTAGACGGCATCCGAGACTGCGATCCCGCCAGGGGGTGCAATCTGCTCGAGGCGGGCCGCGATGTTGACGCCCTCACCGAAAGCCCTGGCTCCTTCGAGGATCACCTCGCCGAAGTGGATCCCGATGCGCACCACCATCCGGTCAGGTCGCGGGTCGGAGGCGAGCCGAGTCTGGATCTCGGCGGCGCAGTCGACGGCTCGAGAGATCGAGTCGAAGAGGGCGAAGACGGAGTCACCGGCGGTGTCGATCACCCGACCGCCGCGGTCGGCGATGAGGGCGGCTGCGCCGTCGTGGAACCGAATCAGGCGAGAGGCGCTCTCCTCCTCGTTTCTCCCCATCATCAGGCTGAAGCCGACGATGTCGAGCATCATGATCGCGGCCGGGCGTCTCTCCCTGCCGCCGGGTCGATCGGTCAATTTCCCCTCCCGGGGGTCGAGTGCACAGCACCAAATGGCTCCACCTGGTGCGCCGGATCCCGCCGCCTGCCGGACCACCCGACTCCCAGCAGGGGTACGCTTGCCGCATGCCGCGCATTCGCGCCGCCACGATCGAAGAGCATAAACGTCAGACTCGCTCCGAGATTCTGGACGCCGCCGCCTCTCTCTTCCGCTCCCAGGGCTACGCCGACACCAATCTCGGCGACATCTCGGCGCACGTTGGGATCGGCCGCACCACCCTCTATGAGTACTTCTCCGACAAGGAGGACGTGCTCGTCAACCTCGTGGAGAGCCGCATCCCGGCCGTCGTCGAGGGGCTGCTCTCCGGAGTGCCGGATGACTTGTCCACCAGGGAGCGTCTCGCCGAGCTGATCGTGCGCGGGCTCGAGTTCGTGTCGAGCGACGAGGACCTCGGCTCGACCCTCATGCGCGAGCTGCCGCGCCTCAGTGAGCCCGCGCAGCGACGGCTGCGGAAGGCCCACGAGGCCCTCGAGGACGAGGTGATCCGCCTCTGCAAGCTCGGGATCGCCCGTGGTGAGTTCCGTGCATTCGACGCGGTCGACGCCGGGCGCCTGGTGTTCACCGTGATGATGGCGGCCTCACAGAGCCTGCTCCGCGACAAGGACGCCAAGCAGAGAATGCATGAGGCCGCGGACACGCTGGTGCGGTTCGTGTTCGACGGCTTGGCGGCTTAAGTTCGGTCACGCATTCGTCCGTCAGGCAGCTTGCCGTTCCCGCTCCTCGAGTCGTCGCATCAGCTTGACCAGGTCCTCCCGGGTGAACTTCCACTCGAAGGGCTCGGCCAGCTCCTGGTAGCGATCCTGGAAGCCGAGGATGCGGGCCTCCACCTCCTCGACGTTGCGGAAGTCGTTGGGGGTGAGGACCTTGCGTTGGAGGACGGAGAAGTAGATCTCCACCTGGTTGAGCCAGGAGCTGTGCACCGGCAGGTGGACCAATCGGGCATTCGGCCAGGCCTTCTTCATCCGCTCGACCGACGTCTGTCCCCGATGCGA
>JAUYIV010000311.1 GCA_030688105.1 Actinomycetota bacterium
GGGACCTGAGCCACGGCGCCTCGCCGCCCGTGCAGAGATGCGCCACGCCCTCGAGCCCGACGAACTCGGACCTGGGGATCAGGCTCATGGGATCTCCGCGCGCCCCGCGAGCCGGCTCACCAGAGGCTCGTGGGCAGCGGCAGCCCGTCGAAGTCGGGGACGGGGAGTGGCTCGGGCGGTGTGACGCCGCACTCAGCCGCGAGGGCGTGGAGCTGGCGGAGGTGCTGGGCCGCATGCCACGTGGTGCGCTCGAGGAGATCGTGGCCCGACTGGGGGCCGTAGTAGACGGCGATCACGCGGGCGTACTCGCGCGTGCCGGCGCCCTCGAACCACCCGGAGAGTCGGCCGCCCACCAGCGCCCCGTAGCGGGCGATGGCCGGGCCGTCGCTCAGGTCAGCGGGAGCCTTCTCCTGGAGCCAGCCCTCGGGGAAGGTCCCCAGGTCCATCCCGTCGGCGAAGGCGAGTCCCACCCGGAAGACGTGGTAGCCGAGGTCTCGCAGAGTCCGGTCCCGCTGGGGCGGCTTCCAGCCCATGAGCGACTCCGGCAGGCCGGCCACCAGGCGCTCGGCATTGGCGAGGATGCGGTCGAGGCGCGCAGCGAGTGCGGCCGGGGAGAGCTTCGCCACCGCCCGGTAGTCCACGCCCAGCAGCGCCGCGTAACCCTCAGGGTTCCAGCCGTGGACGGCGTGATCGCCGACGGCAACGGCCGGCACGAGGCGCACCCCGAGGCGATTGAGCTCGGCGAGGCCATCGGGATTGCCTTCGACGTTGACGGGATCGAACTCGACCCCCCAGGACGAGAGGAGCTCCTTCGTCTTGGCGCAGCTGCTTCAGCCGGGGCGGTAGAACAGGCGCGGCCGCGGAGTCATCACGCCAGCCAGGGTATCACGGCGCGCCGCAGTTACCTGACGCTGAGGAAGACGTGCAGCAGGCTCCGGTCGGCCACGGCGAGATCCACGAGGCCGTCCCCCGAGAGATCGGCGGCGACCAGGCTGGACTCCACCGGGCGAAGTGTTCACCGCCCGGCCAGAAGGGCGCGTATGCTGGCTATGTTCCTCACCCTGGAGGAACCGACGAGGCCGATGCGGAGCGAGGCGGCGAGCGCCGGCTTCTACCAGTCTCCCGGCTGGCAGAAGAAGTACCCGCGGCTCCAGATCCTGACCATAGAGGAACTGCTGGCAGGGAAGCAGATCGAGCGCCCGCCCGCCAACGTCACGTTCAAGAAGGCGCCGAAGGCCAAGGGGAGAGGGGCCGACCAGCTTTCGCTTGTCGCCGAGGATCGCGACGAGTATGAGGCCGACTGAACGCAGGGGGAAGCCCGGCAAGAAAAACGCCGGCGGTGATTGACCGCTGCTCGGAGTGGCTGTTACACTTCGTCCAAGGAGGCCGTTATGGCCAACACTAGACCGGTCGAGAAGAGAGGCGTCGTCGAGTTCACGAAACCTCCCAAGAATCAAACGCCGCCGTGGCAGCGGCAGCCC
Organism: Actinomycetota bacterium; assembly: GCA_030688105.1. GTDB lineage: Bacteria > Actinomycetota > Acidimicrobiia > Spongiisociales > UBA11373 > JAUYIV01. The sequence goes on from JAUYIV010000311.1 coordinate 1,482, forward strand.
CAGCCGACTAAGTCGAGCAAGTAGCCTCCGCCCCACGCGGGCTTCCGCCCAGGGGAGATCGGTCGGATGCCCGCCACGCTTGAGGCTGTTCTTGTCCTGCTCGTGTTCCTCGCCCCTGGGTTCATCGCGGTTCGTGTGAAGAATTCCCTCCTGCCCTACCGTATTCCATCGGCATTCCAGGAAGCGGTTGAAGCTGCGGTGGCGAGCACGATTCTGCTTCCCGTCTGGTGAGTCTTCGCCTGGCGGTTGTTCCACGCGCGCGCCCACGTTCTGGAGGCCTGGACGAAGCAGACGCCGATCGATGTGCTCGGCGTCGGGGCTCCGGTCGCCGGCGTGATCGCGCTCGTGTACTTCGTGTTCAGCCCGGTGGTGGGGATCGGGTACGCGCTCATGCAGAACCACCGGCCTTACGTGTGGTTCGCACGGGCGGTTTTCTCGAATGTCGTCAGCAGCCACGCCCAACCCGAGGTATGGGATCGGCTCTTCAGCGGCGCAGAGGAGAGGCCGTGGGTGATCGTGTGGTTCAAGAGCCAAGGGGCAATAGGCGGCTCGGTCCAGTTCGCTGGGGTGTCTCCTTCCAGCCGGCAGCTCCTCCTCGTTCCCTCGCCCGGCGTGCCACAGTCCCTCGTTCGATTTGATCAGAGCGGCCAGATCGTCGAGGACTTGACCGCCAAGGCCGAAGGGATCTGGGTCGATGTCAGCTCTGAGGTCGTTCGAGTCGAGATCCTACGCTGAGCGCGCCAGAATGTCTCAGGCCGCGCCGCGCTGCCAGAGGCGCGAGCGCCCGAGAAGCCCAGCGAGGACGAGCAGCATGCATGCCGCCGGGTACACCGCGGCGGCCCGCGGCCCGGTGAAGGCGGCCAGGTAGCCGATCAGGAGCGCGCCGACGGGCGCGCCTACCATCAGCCCCAGAGGATGTGCTCGACCATCAAGGCGCTCCCTTACCTGACGCTGAGGAAGACGTGCAGGAACCGCCGGTCGGCCACGGCAAGATCCACGAGGCCGTCCCCCGAGAGATCGGCGGCGACCAGGCTGGACTCCACCGGGCTCCTGAGCGCGAGGCTCCAGCGCTCGA
>JAUYIV010000322.1 GCA_030688105.1 Actinomycetota bacterium
TGACACCAAGGACGAAGACGACCGAAGAAGAGCCGGCCGCCGCCAGGACGCCCAGACCGACCACCGCCACCGACAAGAGAACCAGCAGTTCAAGGACGCCGGTCTTTTGTCGCCGGTCGGCGGTGACCCCCGCCCCCATCCTGGCGGCGATGGCGGCCAGGCTGCCCACAGTGAGCATCAGCGCCGCCGTACCCTCGGCGAAGCCTTGAGTCACGGAGGCGTCGGAGACGAAGGAAGCCAACGAGTTCCCCACTCCACTACCGATGGCGGCGGCGAACATGAAGGCGCCGAGCTCGGGAGTCAACCGGCGAGGGACCTTCGTTCCCGTCACCGTGGTCGGCGGGAAGGACGGTGCCACCAGGAGGAGGATCAGGGCCAGTCCGGCGGCGATCGCATAGACGGGACGCCAGCTCACGCTGGTTCCCACCCAGGGGATCGCCAGGCCGGCCAGCATCGCCCCGGCGGGCACTGCGGCCTGTTTGGCGGCGAAGGCGACTCCCTGACGTCCGCTGCCAACCCTGGAGGCGATGACCAGATTGGAGGCCACCTGCCCGAAGGCGTTGCCCAGGCCGGCGATGCCGAGGAAGACGGCCATCGACCGCCAATCACGGGCGAACAGGGCGATGAGACCGGCCGAGGCGATGGTGAGGGCGGCCGACGAGCGTAGCCCTGACGATGGACCCAGGCGGTCGAGTCGGGGCCCAACCCTTCGGGATGCGATTGACGACACCAGATAGAAGGCGGCGATGACCAGACCGAAGGTCGCCTTGCCAAAGCCCAGCTCGGTTTGCAGGCGAGGGGCCTGGGCGGCGGTGAGATAGAGGGGCAGCACGCCCACCACCGTGTAGGCGACACTCGAGGCGACGGGGCGCCGCTCGAGGAGGCTTCGCAGCGATTTCATCAGGCGGCTCCCGAAGTCTGCTCTGGTCCACGAGGGCCCATGGTCTTCCTCCCTCGTCCTTCCCTGGGAGTCGGTGTCTACGGTTGGTGGTCGCACCGTATATGAAATATGATGTCAGGCGGAGGGAGGTTACCCGATGTCCCCTCCGGTTCGCGACGAGAGGAGGAGACACGTGGGTCTGGTGGAACTGGACAAGGATCACGATCACCTGGTCACGGCCCAGTATTCGGCCGGGCTGGGCCCGGTGCTTCGCAGCGAGTCTTGTGAGTTCGTCAAGGCGTTGTTCCTCGAGGGAACCGGTGCCGAACTCCATCAGCACCCGGAGGAGCAGACCGTCTATTGCGTGTCCGGGCGGCTCGAGGCGACGATGGGAGAGGGAGACGACGCCAAGCGTTACATCCTGGAGCCGGGCGAGGCGAGCTTCCATCCCTCGAACGTCCCTCATGGTGTCATCGCCCTCGAGGACAGCGTCGTCCTTAGTTTCAAGATCAGGGCGTCGAACCAGATCTACGACGCCACCGGATCGTTGGAGTGAGGTAGAGATGGGCAAGGTGAAACTGAGCGGAATCGATACCGACCACAAGGTGGCCGAGGCCTACTCGGACGGGAAGGGCCCGGTTCTCCGGAGCGACCGCACCGAGGTGGCAAGAACATTCTTCGTGAAAGGAACCGGATCGCAGCGGCACAGCCATCCCGAAGAGCAGGTGGTCTTCGTCGAAGAGGGGCGAATCCAGGTGTCGTTGGGGGAGGACGGCGCCGAGGACACCTACGTCGTCGAACCAGGACAGGCGAGCTTCCATCCGAGGAGCGTTCCCCACCGGATGGTGGCGCTGGAGGACAGCCGGGTCGTCAGCTTCAAGACTCTGGTCGAGGGCTTAACGTACGGACAGGCCGGCCGGCTCTCCTGAGCGCGACCGCAACGAGAGGAGAAGCGATGCCTTTCATCATCATGGACGAGATCGAGAAGGAGACGGTGACCCCCAAGTACTCGGCGGCCTACGGCGAGCTGGTGACCGGTGAGCAGATCGAGGTGGGCCGCCTCCGGTTCGAGAAGGGGTACGGAGCCGTCGAGCACCGGCACCCACACGAGCAGATCATCTACATCATCGAAGGCAAGCTCGAGGTTACCCTCGACGGGGAGACGGCGGTGATGGGCCCCGGACAGGGCTTCCACGCCCCGCCCAACGTGCCGCACAACGTCACGGCGCTGGAGGACACCCTCGTCATCAGCAGCAAAGGCATCGTCGGAGGCGTCGGTCACAAGATCTGATCGGAGCTCGCTCCCAGAGCGGCCGACAACTCCTCGAGGCTCAGCACCCAGGCGATGCTGCGCGACATCAGCTCGAGCGCCATCCGGTGGCTGTCGATGCCGCGCATGCTGGCGACACAGTCGGCGATCACCACCGGCCGATAGCCGAGGTTGGCGGCTGTGAAAGCCGTTGAGTAGACGCAGGTGTCGGTGTTGATCCCCGACAGGAGGAGCGTGTCGACCTCGAGGATTCTCGATAGGAGAAAGTGGAGATCGGTGAGGGCGAAGCTGTCCAGGCCTTTCTTCGACGTGACGTGGAGGTCGTCCGGAGAGACGAGGTGGGCCGGCACCTCGGACTCGGGAGATCCGGCCACCCGGTCGGGCCGACTCCGGGGACGTCCGTGGGGAATCTGGGATACGCCGATCTCCTGGGCCTTGGTCAGATAGGCGATGCCGCCGGAGTGGAATCCTCGCGACGCCTCCTCCGGTCGTCTCACCACATAGGCATGGATGACAGGCATGCCTGCGCTACGACACATGTCGAGGAACCGTTTGGTCGAGCCGAGAACCCTGTCCGCCTCTTCTTCCAGCACCGTCGACTGACCCACGGTCGGATCGAGATACTCACGCTGCATGTCGATGGTGACCGCCGCCGTCCGGCCGATGTCGAGTTCGAGGGCATGCTTCATCCGCTCCGTGAAGTCTGAGCGGTCGGCGATCTCTATCAGCGGCATCCCGCTCTCCTTGGAGGGACTGGCGGACTCTAGTTGGGCATCCCGGACGGGTGATCGCACGAGTTCACGCGTTCGCCCGACACTTTTCCGGCAAGTATGGCAAAATATAGGATATCAAGAGTTTCCACGATGGCGGTCGGGAACGTGCCCACCGGGTTCGGTGTGCGGACCTAGACCGCTGCGGGCAACTGACCGAGGAACTGCGTATGAGGGAGGTCGACGGGATGAGAAGACTCACGAGAAGATTCGCTAGCGTAGCGATTTTGGCCCTGGTGTTGGCCGCCTGTGGCGGAGGAGCGGCGACCACGACCACCAGCGCCCCCACGTCTGCGACGACCACCACGGCTCCATCCACGACCATGGCCGAAGAGACCACCACCACCGCTGCGCCGGTCCCGCTGGCAGAGGCGCTCGGGTGCCACGGTATCCAGGTGGTCGTCCCCTACTCGGCTGGAGGCGGATCCGATCAGCAGGTGCGGCGGCTGCAGCCCGCGATCGAAGCCCTGGTCGGCGACCGACTCAACGTCACCTACCAGACCGGCGGAGACGGCTCCGTGGGCTGGAACGCCCTGGCCAACTCGGATCCCGACGGCTGCACCATAGGCAACGTGGTTGCCCCCAACATCATGAACCTGTCGCTGCAGGGACAGGATGTGGGATTCAAGGCGGAGGACTTCTCGTACTTCGGGTGGACCGAGTACTCGCCAAACATCATCGCGGTGGCCCCGGATTCCAAGTGGCAGACGATCGAGGACTTCATCGCCGAGGCCATGGCCAGTCCGGGGAAGATCACTATCTCCGGGGTGGGTATCAACGGTGAGTTGCTGATGGGTGAGGTCGAGGCCGCCACCGGGATCGACCTGGCCTTCGTGCCGGTCAGCGGAGGTGTCGGCGAGATCATCCCGCAGATCGCCGGCCATCACATCGACGCCGCCATCTCCGGGTTCTCGCTGCTCGACGGCGATCAGGTCCGACCGTTGGTCCTGTCGGCTCCGTCCGCCAAGTTCCCCGACCTTCCCACCTTCGAGGAAGCCGGGTACGCCAACGTCAAGTTGGTGACCTCCTGGGGATTGGCGCTCCCACCGGGAACCCCCGAAGACATCATCGCGATGTGGAACGACGTCCTGGAGCAGGCTCTGGCCGATCCGGGCGTGATGGATGCCTACGCCCAGACCGGTTTCACAGTCCTCTATCAGAACGTGGACGAGGCTCGCCAGTACTTCGCGACGCAGTACACGGCGACCGAGACGGCGCTCAACGCCATCAAGTAACAGCGACGACCACAGACGAGGAACGGTGCCGGCGCCTGGAAGCGCCGGCACCGTTGCGTTTGCGTGCTCCGGTGGATCAGGTGGGGCGGCCGGCTCCCTGGCCGGGGGAAGGCCGAGCACGACCATGGCGCGCCGGACGCCACAAGACGAGGTGGTTTGCCGAGCCGCTGCGCCGGTCGCGATCAACGCCCACGCACGATGCCCCGGCCAAGAACGGCCCGTCGCACGCCGTCGGGATGTGGGGTGATCCCCACACACGGAGTCACCGCTTTCGCAAACCGCCCTCTTTCCACTCGCCCCGGAGACCGGGCGTGCTCGAACCGGGGCCGGGCCTCGCCCGGCCATCCGGAATCCCCTCGCTATCTGCCCGGGCGATCGGGGCTCGAGCGCCAGCAGGAGGCGGGGCTCAGAAGGGCAGCCAGCG
>JAUYIV010000323.1 GCA_030688105.1 Actinomycetota bacterium
TCACGCTCGTGAAGGCCCCCAGGTCGGTCTCGGGCAAGACCCGCGTCGGGTAGTAGTGCCAGCTCTGAAAGATCACGTGATCGGGGCGCCCGCCTGTCACCTGCTCGTACTCGTAGGCGCGCTCGATGGTCAACTGGAGCCACTCCTCGTTCGACCCGCTGGTGTCACCGCCGTTGTAGATGATCCCGAAGGGCACACCCCGAGACCTCACCACGTCCTCGATCTCCTTCGCCACGCTCGCCCAATCGCGGCGGGCCCAGTCGACGTCGAGGTGGAAGTACCCGAGCGGCTCACCGACGGCCGCCCGGTAGGCATCCAGCCAGGCGCCGATGTCCTCGGCATCGATCTCCGGCGACGTCCATGCCGGCTCGATGTCGCCGAAGATGGCGTTCGGCGACACGGCGCGCACCGCCTCGACGAACGCCGCGGTTTCGCTGGCCACCCGTTCCAAAGGCCACTGGCAGGCCTCGGGGCCGTCGAAGAAATGGCCGAAGGCGAGCGGCTCATCGAAGGAGACCGCATCGATCGTACCGCCGGCGTCCACCACCTTCTGGATGTCCTGGAGGGCGAACGGGCCGGAGAATCCCTCCACCCCGTCACCGCAGGTGGTGTTGGAGCCCCCGGCCAGCGGGTGCGGCAATGGACCCACCTCCATCGCCAACGCCATGCCCCTCTCGGCGATCCCGTCGAGGATCAACCGGACTGAGTCCTCGGGTGGATTGGGACCGAGCCCAAAACCAGGAAGGACCTTGAACACCTGGACCCGGCCGGCGGCCATCGTCCACAACGCATCCGACGGGAAGAGGTCCAGGAAATCCGCCGAACCCTTCGCGAAGTCGCCCAGCCTGAACTCCGGGTGAGGCCCGAACCACATGAGGGGCTCCGACATGTTGAGTGGCGGGCGGGTCGTGGTCGTTCTCGCCGCCAGGGTGGTGTTCGACGAGAGTGGAGCAGTGGTGTCGCTCTCACCGGCCCGGGTGGAAGTGGTAGCCGATGGGGCGGAGCTGCACGATGCGAGCAACATTGCCGCATACGCCAGGGATGCGAGCCGACGCATCACGATCGGCGGATAGTACGCCGTCGCCGCCTCTCGTCGAGTCCGCACCCACGCTCCGAGGATCTGCTCCGTTCACTGGTCCGAGTCGGTGTCGACCGAAGCCAAGCGATGGACCTCCTCCCCTGGGGGAGGGTCGCCTACGGCAAGCGACGGGACCTGGCTGATTCTCGGATGGCACTCCCGCACCCTGGCCGAAGGGGGTGGTCCCGTTGCTCGTCGTCTTCCCCGTATCCTGAGCCTGTAGGGAGGACTCGGTGATACGGACCATCCTGGTGTTTGGGTTCGTCGGCGGGCTACTCCTCCCGGCGCGTGGCGTGTGGGTTGTAGTCGTGACCTCTGCCGCGTGGGCGGGCATCGTGCTGATTTGGGGGTCGGTCGACTCCGGCACCGAGGTCGTCGGTGCCGCGGCATTCGGTGCGATCAACGCTGCCGCAGGGTTCCTGATCGGGTTGGCCCTCCACCGCGCGGTTCTCGGGGTTCGAAACCTCATACAACGACCTGAACGCCCGGGGAGAGAACCGTGATGTCGTCGGGCCGTCCCTACAGGAGGGTGTGTGAGCCACTCGATCAAGGGGTCGAGGTGTCGCCGAGCCAGGCCCAGAGCGTCGCGGATCGTTGGTGGCGCCCGCTCGAGACCGCCTCAGTCGAAACACCCACCGTGGCGGTAGGCCGTCGTCGCTCATGATGGTGGAGCGCGCTCGTCCTCTTCGCTTGATCCGGTCAGGAGGCCGGCCGGCGAACCACCGCGTTCCCGCACTTCGATCGGCTGGAAACCACGGGCGTGATACATGGACCGAGGACCACGGAAGAAGTGCTGGGAGTCGGCCTCCTCCGGGTCGTTGAGCGGAGACCCCTCGATGCAGACTGCAGATCCTCCTGCCGTCTGCCGTCGCTACGGTTTCCCTCCGTGATCCACGACGAGCACCCATTCGCCGACCCCGAAGACCTGCGCGATCCGGCACGCCGGTTCCGCGGGAGGCTGTCGGCTCCCGTCACCCTCGTCACCGCGGGCACCGTCGCCAATCCCGCCGGTCTCACCGTGTCGTCTCTCGTGGTCGCCGAGGGCGAGCCCTCGCGGGTGTTCTTCCTCTGCGGGACGGGCACCGACCTCTGGTACGCCATCGGCGAGACCGGGGCCTTCATCGTCCACGTGCTGGAGGAGAGCCATCGCGAGATCTCCGACCGGTTCGCCGGGCTGCGTCCCAGCCCCGGCGGCCTGTTCCGCGGGCTCGACCCGGTGGACACCGAGTGGGGCCCGCTCATCCCGTCGGTGGCGACCCGGGCGTTCTGCCGGTTCACCGGTCACACCGAGACCGACATCTACGCGTTGGTGGATGGCGTGATGGAGAAGATCGATCTCTCCGACATCACCCGGCCCCTGCAGTACTTCCGCGGCAGATACCTCAGGGCCGAAGACCAGTGAGCAGTGCGCCGTCCGTCTGGCTGACGACGCTGGGCTGCGCCAAGAACCAGGTCGATTCGGAGAAGCTCGCGGCGCGCCTCGGGGCGTTCGGGTATCGCCCGGCCTTATCCGCCGAGGACGCCGACGTCGTCATGGTCAACACCTGCGCCTTCATCGAGGCCGCCCGGCGCGAGTCCATCGAAACGATTCTCGACCACGCCGACCGGAAGCGGCCCGATGCCCGGCTGGTGGTGCTGGGATGCATGGCGCAGCGATACCAATCCGAGCTCGCCGAGGCGCTCCCGGAGGCGGATGCGGTCCTCGGCATGGAGCGATACGGCGAGCTGACCGCCCACCTCGGCCGGCTCACCGGGTGGGAGCCGCTGCGCCCCTCCACCAGCTCCATGGACATCCTGTACGAGGTTCGCCGTCCCACTCCGTCGACCCCGTATGCGTATGTGAAGGTCGCCGAGGGGTGCGACAAGGCGTGCTCGTTCTGCGCGATCCCTCTGTTCCGCGGCAAGCAGCGCTCGCGCCCGCCGGTGGGGATTCGCCAAGAGATCGCCGCCCTCACCGATGCCGGTGTCGGCGAGATCGTGCTCGTCTCCCAGGATCTCGCCGCGTACGGGAGCGACATCGACGCTCCCGGCGGGATCGTCGACCTCATCCGGTTCGTTGCCGACGTCGACGGCCTGCGCACCCTCCGCCTGCTCTATCTGCACCCCCGCGAGATATCCCCCGGGCTGATCGACGAGATGGCCGGCAGCCCCGTCGTGGCCCCCTACTTCGACCTGAGCCTGCAGCATGCCTCCGGCCACCTGCTCAGGGCGATGCGCCGCCCTGGCGACGGCACCCGTCACCTCGAGCTGGTGCGGTCGATCCGCGATGCGGCGCCCGCCGCGGCATTGCGGTCCTCGTTCATCGTCGGCTTTCCGGGCGAGACCGAAGACGACGTCGATGTTCTCGAGGACTTCCTCGTCGCAGCGGAGCTGGACTGGGCGGGCTTCTTCCCGTACTCGGCGGAGGAGGGGACGCCGGCGGCCGGAATGCCCGGTCAGGTGGACGCCGCCGCGGCGAGCGAGCGGACCCGCCGGCTCGAGGAGGCACAGGAGGGGATCACCGCCGGGCGGAACGCCGAGCAGGTCGGACGGGTGCTCGAGGTGGTGGTCGACCAGGTGGAGGAGGGGACCCCGGTCGCCCGCTCGTATCGCGAGGCGCCCGAGATCGACGGGGTGTTGCTGCTGGATCGTGGCGAGCCCGGCCAATGGCTGCGGGCCCGGGTCACCGCCGCCTACGGGTCCGAACTGTCGGCGGAGGTCGTGGGGTGATCGTCGAGGTGCTGGCGGTCGGGACCGAGCTCCTGCTCGGCCAGATCGTCAACGGCAACGGAGCCGAGATCGGCGCCAGCCTTGCCGATGCCGGGCTCGACCACTATCGCCAGGTCGTGGTCGGGGACAATCTGGCTCGCTTGACCTCGGCGATCGCCGAGGCGGTGTCTCGGGCGGACGCCCTGGTGATCACCGGGGGACTGGGGCCGACCCAGGACGACCTCACCCGGGAGGCGATGGCGGCTGCCGCCGGTGTGGGAATGGCATTCTCGGACGACGAGGCGGAACACCTCAGGGAGCTGTGGGCGCGACGCGGCCGCGAGATGCCCGAGACGAATCTGCGGCAGGCCGAGCATCCCGAGGGAGCCGACATGATCGCCAATGCGAAGGGAACGGCGCCCGGCCTGCAGATGCGAATCGGTTCGTGCTGGGTGTTCGCCCTCCCCGGGGTCCCCCAGGAGATGCGGCCCATGCTGCACTCGCACGTGATCCCGTTCCTCGTCGAGGCATGCGGCGAGGGCCGGGGCGTGATCGTCAGCCGGCTCCTGAGGACGTGGGGAGAGTCGGAGTCGCGCATCGCGGAGCTGCTCGCCGACGTGTACGAAGCGAGCACCAATCCGACGCTCGCCTACCTCGCCGGCGGCGGCGAGATCAAGCTCCGGCTGAGCGCCCGAGCCGGTACCCGCGACGACGCCGACCGCCTGATCGATCCGCTCGATCAGGAGATCCGGAGCC
>JAUYIV010000335.1 GCA_030688105.1 Actinomycetota bacterium
GAAAGTCATCCCTTTCGAATCCATGGTGGCGGGCGAGGACTTCGAATTCGTGGGTCATGGTGATCCCGCTCATGAGGCGGTTGTCAGTGTTGACCGTGGTTGCGAACCCGGCGCGATACAGCATCCCAAAAGGATGATCCGCCCAGGTCGGGTACATCTTCGTGTGGATGTTCGAGGTCGGGCACAGCTCCAAAGGGATGCCGCGATCATGGACCTCGGACGCGACCGGGCCCATTGCGATGATCTCCCCGCCGGCGACCTCGGTGTCCTCGATGATCCGCGCCCCGTGACCCAGCCGCTGCGCCCCGATCGCCAGAGCGCCGGCGATGCTGTCGACACCGGCTCCCTCGCCGGCATGAATGGTGACCTTCAGGCCGCCCTGGCGACCGAGTTCGATGGCGTTCGAGTGGAGTGACGGTGGATATGCCGCCTCGGGCCCGGCAAGGTCGATGCCGAGAACGCCGCGTCCGGCGAATGCGACTGCGGTGGCAGCCACCTCGAGGGCGTCCGTGTCCTGGCGCATGATGTCGACGATCACGCGTGCCGTGACCCCGAATTCCGTCTCGGCTTCGGCAAACCCCTCGAGGACCGCCTCGATGGCCTCTCCCCGTGTCATCCCCGCCCGCATGTGGAGACTCGGGGCGAACCTGATCTCCGCATAGAGGACTCCCTCGGAGGCATGATCCTCGATGCACTCGAACGCCACCCGGTGCATCGCGTCGGGCGTCTGCATGACCCCAAACGTGTGGCGAAACGCATCGAGGTATGCCTCGAGCGAGGTGGCGTCGCCCTGGTAGAGGGCGGCGACGAGCTCGTCGGGGTCGTCAGACGGAAGATCGTGATAGCCCACCACCGGGGCCAGGTCGATGAGGGTCTCGGGCCGGGCACCGCCGTCGAGGTGGTCGTGGAGGACGATCTTCGGAAGCGAGCGGAGGTCGGGCATGAAGCCGAGAATTTAACAGAAGATCCCAGAGGCCAAATCCCATGCTGACATCTGAGATCTGAGATCTGAGATCTGCGTTCATGGCTCTTCGGCTGACGCCTCATCGCAGTGTCGCCCGGGTCCCGGCCCAGGCGACCGAGCTGCGGCCTTCGGCCGCGGCTCTATGAAGGAAGCCACCAGCGGCGCTCCACGACGTCCTCGTCGAACAGGGCACCCTCGATGATCTCCCCCGGCGAAAAGCCCTGGGACTCGTAGAACCGCTCGCCGTCGAGATTGCCGAGGAGCACGTCGGCGCACACCGGGAGTTTCGGAGCCGCCGCCCTGACCGAGGCCAGGAGGGACTTGGCGATACCCGTGCGCCGGTACGCAGGCTCGGTGGAGATCGCAGTGAGACGAATCCGCCCGGCTTCGAACTCGGCGTCCACGAAACCCAGGACGCCGGCCCTTCCCGCGTCGGCGACGCGCACGCCACCCTGCAGCAGCCTGCGGCGCAAAGGAGCAGGCGAGTAGTCGCGAGTGAGCAGTCGTCCGATGGTGTCGGGCTTGAGCAGTCCCGAGTAGGTCTCCCAAGCGGCGGCATCGGCAACCCGGCCGATGGAGAGGAGATCGCCCCGCGTCGCCCTGCGCACCCGCATGATCCGAACCTACTCCGCCCGACCGAGTGAGGAGCGGGTTCCGTACACTCGGTCTGTGCCATTGGAGCCGATCTGGATCGCCGCCGCCGGGGGCCTGGCCGCCGTCCTCTCCGTATGGGTCGCCGGGGCGGTACGACGCCACCGTGGCGCTCCCCGTGCCGGCGCCGCGGGAGACGAGACCGAGACCCGGGCACCGGCGGATGAACGAGGGCAACGGCCCGAAGTCTCGGCAGGAGAGCGCGAGGCGGCGTGGTCGGCAGGGGTGGGCGGGCGGCTCCTCGCATCGGCTCTCGCCGCGACCGAGGCAATACGCCTCCGCCTCGTCGAGGCCGAATCGCTGGTGGCCGCGCTCGATCGAGAGCGGGACGATCTGCGACAGGCCGTCGCCGACGCCGACGCCGAAGTCACCCGGGTCCGTTCACAGCTCGACGACGCCGAGAGTCGTATAGCAGCGCTCGAGACCGAGATCGCCGCGGGCGAGCGCTCGGAGCCCGCCGGCCGGCTCGACGAGCTGGAGAAGGAGATCGCGGCGATGCGCGACGCAGTGGCGCGTCACGCCGCGGCCGAACGCGACATCCGCCACCGGCTCCAGGTCGCCCAATCGGCAGCGTCGGCCCCGACAGGCGACGGACCGCAATCCGAGTTGGACGCCGCGCTGATGCGCATCGAGGAGCTGCAGGGGGCTCTGGCGTCGACCGACGATCGCGCCGAACGAGCCCTCCGCGAGCAGGCCGCCGAATTGGCGGCTCGCCTGCAATCGGCCCAGCTCGAGGAGTCGCGACTCTCACGCGAAGTCGACTCGGCCCACAGCGAGGCGGCCCGGGCGCGGGCTGCCCTCGAGGAGGCTCGTGATGAGGCCGACCGGCGCATCGCCGCCGCCGCCGCAGAGGTGGCGCGTCACACCGCGAAGCTCGCGGAGATGGAGCGGGCGGTGAGGGAATCCGACCGAGATGCCGGCCGGCTCATCGTCAGGGATGCCGAGATCGCCGACCTCGAGGCCCGGCTGGCTGCCCTGTCGGCGGCGCGTGACTCCGAGCTGAGGCGCCTGAACGACAAGATCGGCTCGATGGAGCGACTCTATGTGGAGGTGGAAGCACGCGAGCGCCGGATCGAGAGCCTCGAGGGCGAGGTCAAGGCCCTCGCCGAGGCCCGCGACGACGCGGTCGCCGATCTGGCCCGGAGCGAACGTGAGCTCGTCGCGCTCCAGGGTGCTCACGCCGAGGCGATTGCCTCGCTCGATCGGATGGCCGAGCTCGAGGCCTCGCTGCGCGAAGCCAGGACCCGCGTCGCCGAACTGGAGCGCCATGACGAGTCGGGGGCCTTGCGCGCCGAGATCGACCGGCTGAGGGTGACCCTGGCCTCCGAGCGCGAGCGGACCGCCCGGATGCAGCGCCGCCTGTCACTCGACGTGGCGGAGGAGCGGCCCGGTTCGGCCGCACCCACCTACGCGGAATGGGATCGGAGGCTGCGCGAGCGAATCGATGCCGCCGTCGAGGAATCCACCGCCCCCCTTCGGGCGCGTATCGAGCGGCTCCGGTCGGTGGTCGAGGAGAAGGAGCGGAGAATCGCCACCCTGGCCGCCGCCGAGGTGCCCACCGGGCCCGACGACCTGACCCGTATCCGCGGCATCGGGCCCAAGATCCAAGAGATTCTGCATGGCCTGGGGATAGCCTCGTTCCGCGAGATAGCCGAGCTCTCCGACCATGACATCGCGCGGGTGGGGGCGGCACTCCCGGTGTACGGCCGCCGAATCCACGACGACCGTTGGATCGAGCAGGCCCGCGAGCTCACGGTCTGAAACACCCCTCGGTTCCAAACCCTGCGGCCATTCATCCAGCCTCCTGCTGGTTGCCGGCCGCTGCCGATGAACCTGCGATCATCGCATCATGTCGTCCCTCGTCGGCATGCTCTTGGTCGCCACACCGGTGATGGAGGATCCCAACTTCGCCCATTCGGTGGTCCTGGTCTGTGCTCACGACGAGGATGGTGCGGTGGGCTTGGTCCTCGATCGTCCGACCGAGATCCCTGTGGGGGAGCATCTACCGCAATGGGCGCCACACGCCGCCACGCCGCCGGTGGTCTTTCTCGGAGGCCCGGTGCAACTCGACGTCGCCATTGGGCTGGCCGACGCCGATGCCTCGGTGGAGGGATGGACCCATGTCGTCGGCACCGCGGGGCTGATCGACCTGGAGGACGGCGATCCGGTCACCACGGGACGGGTGCGGGTCTTTGCCGGCTACACGGGCTGGTCGCCGGGCCAACTCGAGGGCGAGGTGGCTGGACTCGACTGGATAGTGGTACCGGCCCATCCCGACGACCTCTTCGATCCCGATCCGGATGGGATTCGCCGCCGCGCCCTGCTGCGCAAGGGAGGCATGTTCCCGGCCTATGTGCACTATCCGGAGGACCCGGGACTGAACTGAGGATCAGGCGTCAGCCGAAGAGCCATGACTCACCGCGTCCCGCCTCCCGCAACTGCTCGCCGACCGGCATCTGAAATCTGATCCGATGAGGCGCCAGCCGAAGAGCCAATGAGGGCGACTGGCGAGCTGCTATTGGTTGGGCCTCCTATAGAACATGGCGAGCTGGAGGATCGCCGCCACCAGGCCGCCGGCGATGAAGAGAGCGCCCGTGGTCCCGTCGAGGTCGTCGGCGATCTCGAGGGCCTCGTCGATCGACCACTCGCCCGGCCCGAGCAGGGCCAGGGCCACCGCGACCGCGATCAGGACGAACACGTATTCGTACCCCTCGTCGGGCCGCGCCGTGACCCAGAAGCCGGCGAATCGGTGCACCGTCCAGAAGGCGCCGACCATCATCGCAACCACGCCCGCCGCGGCGAACGCAGTCAGCAAGCCGGCGAGGAGTCCCAGGCCGATGCCGATCTCGGCGAATGTCATGAACATCCATTGGATGCCCGGGCTCTTGAGCCCGATCGATTCCGCCCACCGGATGGTCTTCTCTCGGCTCCTGAAGTGCTTCAGCCCGTGCGCGAGGAACACCACCCCGATCGCGAAGCGCAGCACCGCCATCGCGGTGTTGAAGACGTCGGGCGACATTGTCGATCACCTCTCTCCAGATAGACCGGCAACGATAGGGGAGCAGCGCCCCTCCCGGGAAGAAGCGGTACGCCGTGCGGGGTTCAGAGCATGCGCACACCCTCACAGAGAACCTGACAAGCGAGGAGACCAACGTGGCCGAACGAGACATGCACGCCCCCTTCCCCGACTCGTGGGCGACGACCCGAAAGGCGCTGCATGGGTACCTGCTTGCACTCGCCGCGGTGCCGCGCGCCCACGCCGAACCGCATCCGCATTGGTGGCATGTCGGACTCGAAGTCCAGGCCTCGGGGCTCGT
>JAUYIV010000381.1 GCA_030688105.1 Actinomycetota bacterium
TGCTTCGTCCACGACGACACCCACTCATTCATCGCCACATCGGGAGCACGCATCAGCCTCCTCGTCGGACCAGCCGATTCGGGGTTTGGATTCGCCAGCGTCGATGTTCCCGACGGCGCCGGCGTCGCACTCGACGTCGTCCCCATATCCGGAGTGGACCCCGTCTTCGGCGCTTCCCCGTCGGGCTTCTCCGTGGACGGGATGTTCATCGATGCCAATGGCGATCAAGACCCCATGGCGGGCCGCGTCGAGGCGACCTGCGGCTGAGAGCCGCGCTCGACGATGCGGCGCGAGAGGACCTGACAGCACGCTACCGTCACCCTTCATGAAGTTCCTCGTCGGACTCGCCATCAACGCTTTCGCGGTATGGGTCGCGGTCGGGGTGATCGACGGGCTGGAGTTCAGCGGGGACATCTGGAAGCTGCTGCTGATCGCGGTCATCCTCGGCGTCGTGAACACCGGCATCAAGCCGATCCTGAAGATCCTCAGCATCCCCTTCATCGTCATGAGCCTGGGGCTGTTCCTGCTGGTGATCAACTGGGTGATGTTCGCGCTGGTCATCTGGCTCGCCGCACCCGACCGTCTCGACCTGGGCCTCACTTCGACAGGTCTTTGGTCCACGTTCCTCGGGGCCCTCATCGTGTCGATCACCAGCTGGGTGGCATCGGCAGCCATCTCCAGATGACCGACGTCGCCCACGTGTGACGCGCCGCGCCGCCGACGTCCTCTCGGGTGCTCAGTGGAACCGCCGCCGACGTTCCAGTTCGGGGCCAGTGGGTGGTGGGTCGGCCGTCACACCTGGGGGCGGTCGGTGGACGGCAGCCGCCTCCTCGACCAACTCCAGCACGAAACCCCGGTCCTCGGGCAGGGAGAATCGGACCGTGACCCAGTCGGAGCCGGAGTCGCGCAGGTCGACTCGGTGATCTGCCACCAGCGCCTGCCTGCGGCTGCGGATGACGCCACGGGTGAGGCGGATATCGACGACGCCGGCACCCTCGAAGTGTGCGATCTCTTTCCCATGTACCCAATAGGCGAGATCGTCGTCCTTGAACATCGAGGGGCTCTCCGCCACACCCTCCAGAGCCGCCATGGCGTCCCGCAGGTCCTGGGTCATCGGCACCGTCTTCCGCAGACAAGATCGGTCGGAGGGCGATCACCGAGAGCTTGTCTCACAGTAGATCGCGCGTGACGACAGCCTTCGGGCCATTTTCCGTTGCTGGTGGGCGATGCCGGTGGTCTGCCGAACCCCGCCAAGAAGGGAGTCACCCGCCGGGCTCGAAGCCCTCACCGGGGACGCACTCATGACCTGGCGCGTCCGCCGGCGACACCGGCAGGAATTCGCTGGCGGCGACGACGTGCCCGGCGGCGTCGAGGGCGACGACGCTCCAGCATGACCCGGCGACGATCACCGGCCCGGCCCATCCGGGGGGGCGTTCGAACGGCAAGCCCCCCAGGTACACCTCGGTCTCCTCCCCCTGCCAGGCCCACAGCGGCCCCTCGGAGCCCAGCACCGCCAGGCTGTACCGCGAAGCACCGGGAACCGGGCCCCAGCTGAACAAGGGGGCTTCTCCGGCACCGCCCTCCGGCGGACCCAGGGCGGTGATGGCGGGCAGCCCCTCGATGAGTGGCTGCCCGCGGGGAGCCGGGGGATCCTGCACGGTCGAGCTGGTGCGGGTGTCATCGGTGGGGTCCGAGGTTCCGCCGCCATCGGTCGGACCCGCGGTTCCGCCACAGGCGGTGGCGGTCACGAGCAACCCGCCGAGCACCAGGCGCGGGACCCACCGGACCGGCATCACGGTGCTCCCTCCAAGGCCGCCTTCGCCTTTGCGTAGAGATTCGGGTAGCCGTATTGCGCGGCGAAGGCGAGGATGTCCTGGATGGTGGCGGTGTCTCCCAGGGTGATCGCCTCGTCGAGCTTGGCGTGAAAGGCGTCGAGGAAGCCCACGACGATCTCGCCGTCCATCGCTTCGACCTGGAACCCGGCCACCCACAAGCCGACGAGGTCGGAGGCGTCATAGTGGTCCTGGCTCTCCAGGGCCTGGCTCAGGGCCAGCTGCACGATGCCAACCAGCCAGGACCCCGAGGACTCCGGCACCCAACCGACGAGCGCGGCTTGACACGACTCGAGCCGGGCCAGCTCGGCGTTGAGGGCCCCCCAGGCATCGACCACTTCGATCACGTGCTCCATCTCCGGGAACTGGCGTGACAGAAGAGCACCGGCCACTTCCTGGAGCGCCTCCAGCGCCTCCTCCACCTTTCCGGGATCTCCCACATCGGTGGGCCAGACGATGAACTCGGCGACCAGGCCGTTGTAGTAGGTCGTTCCGTCGCCGCTGCTGATCCCTCTCGGAAATAGAACGGTCCTAATGAACGAGTTCCCGCTCGCCTCGATCAGCCCGCCGCTGACCTGGGCGCACGTGGCCTCGGAAGCCTTGAAGATCCATTCCACACTCACCGTCTCGCTGCCCGACACCTCCTCGACAACATCGCCGCCGGCCACGGTGTTCGTCTCCCAGAGGAGTTCTCCACCGGCAACCAGCCGGTCGGCGGTCCCACTGAGGGCGAGGATCCCGGTCTGGTGATGATCATGAACCACGTGATAGGGAGCGAAGGTCGTCGGACTCGTTCCCGCACCCTCCTGGAACCAAGTGAGATCGACCCGCATCTCCCCATTGGTGACCATCCCCGCTCCGTCGACCGTGAAGACCAGGGTGATCGTCGTGCTGTCGATGACATCTCGGAGCGTCGCGTCGAACGAGCCATCATCGCGTACGGTGTCGCTCGAGAAGTTTCCCGAGAAGAAGAGCGCCCCCTCCCACGAACCCGCCCCGACGGGCGGAAACGAGATACTGCCTCCCCCGGCACCGGCGTAGACCGGCACCGTCACCAATCCCACGAGCACCGTCGCCGTGGCCCAGCGCAGGGATCGTCCGGGCATGGTGAGAACCCCCTCCGACCCCAAGCTATCAGATGACGATTGCCGCCGCCCCACCCGTCAGGGGCCGGCTTGCCCCCGGTGTCGGCAGGTCGCGCGACCGGCCGGGAGTGAGGCCCTCATCGCTCCCCGTCCCGTTACCATGCCGCCCAGTCGAGGGGCGGGAAGCCAACCTTGGAGCGCGCAGCCTACGAGGGCAAGGCGAAGCGAGTCGTTTCGCAGCCTGACGGGATCGCGCACATCTATTACAAGGACGACGCCACCGCGTTCAACGGTGTCCGGCACGAGCTGTTCGAGGGCAAGGGCACCCTCAACAGCCAGATCACCGAACGCCTCTTCGAGTACCTGGCCGGTCACGGCATCCCCACCCACCACCTCGGCCGCGTCGACGAACGCACCCTCTCCGCCAAGTGGGTCGACATCATCCCGATCGAGGCCATCGTCCGTTACAAGGTCGCCGGGACCCTCGCCAAGCGCACCGGGCTCGACTACCTCACCGAGTGCGACCCCCCGATCATCGAGATGTACTACAAGCGCGACGACCTCGGCGACCCTCTGATCAACGACGACCACGTACGGCAGCTCGGACTGGCCACCCCCATGGAGGTCGACTGGATCCGGGCGATGGCGAGGCAGGCGGCCGACGCCCTACGCGACCTCTTCTTCAAGGCGGGGATCGACCTCGTCGACCTCAAGTTCGAGTTCGGGCGCACCGCCGACGGCGAGTTGGTGCTCGCCGACGAGGTCTCCCCCGACACCTGCCGGTTCCGCGACCTCGCCACCGGCGAGATCCTCGACAAGGACCTCTTCCGTTTCGACGAGGGCGACCTCCTCGCCGGCTACCGCAAGCTCCTCGCCCACCTCGATCGGGCTCTGGCAGCCGATGTTCAGAGTTGAGCTGGCCGTCCGCCCTCGCCCCGGGGTCAAGGACCCGCAGGCGGAGGCCGTACAGGAGAGCCTCGCCCGCCTCGGCCACGGCGGGGTGACGGTCGACGCGGTGGGGCGGCTCCTCTCCCTCACCGTCGAGTGCGACACTGCGGAGGAGGCCGAGCGGATCACCTCCGACCTCTGCGACCAACTCCTGGTCAACCCCAACCTCGAGACCTACTCGGTGTCCGTCGGGGAGGTGGCGTGAGCGACCCGAGAGCGGCGGTCATCGTCTTCCCCGGTTCGAACGGGGACCGCGACCTCCTCGAGGCGCTCCGCGCCGCGGGTTTCGACTCCTTCCCCCACCCCTCGGGGCAGCCGCTGCCCGACGACGTCGCCTTAGCCGGCCTTCCCGGGGGCTTCTCCTACGGCGACTACTGGCGAGCCGGGATGCTCGCCAGCCAGGAGCCCGCGGTCCGCAGCCTCTCCAGCCTGATCGACCGCGGCGGGCTCGTCATCGGGGTCTGCAATGGGTTCCAGATCCTCGTCGAAGCGGGCCTGCTCCCCGGCGCGCTGTCGTACAACGACCCCGCCGGGTTCCGCCACCGCTGGGTCACGGTGCGCTGCGCCCTCGAGACCGACAGTCCCTGGTTTCGCAACGTCCCCAACGGCGCGACGCTTCGGCTCCCCATCGCCCACGGCGAGGGGTCCTATTTCCATCCCGGCGGGTTCGACGCCGTGGCGTCACACGCCCCCCTGCTGTATGAGGAGAACCCCAACGGCTCGATGGGCGCACTGGCGGCGCTGCTGGACGACACCGGTCGGGTGCTGGGGATCATGCCGCATCCGGAGCGAGCATCCGATCCCGACCTGGGGAGCGAGGATGGGTTGAGCCTGTTTACCGGGGCCTTCGGGGCCGTCGCCCGTCACCCGTCGCCCGTCGCCGGCAAGAACGAGGTCGCGGCTGGAGCGCACACCTCATGACGATGACGTCGATGACCGAACTCGGGCTGGCCATGGGGTTGACCGCGGCCGAGCTCGATCACATCGTCGCCGAGCTGGGACGGGAGCCGAATCGGGTGGAGCTGGCCGTGTTCGCCGGGATGTGGAGCGAGCACTGCTCGTACAAGTCCACCAAGGAGCTGCTGTCGACGCTTCCCACTGCCGGCGACCGGGTGCTCGCCGGGCCGGGGGCCCACGCCGGGTGCGTCGATGTCGGCGACGGATGGGCGGTGGCCTTCAAGATCGAGAGCCACAACCACCCCAGCGCCGTCGAGCCGTATCAGGGAGCGGCCACCGGGGTCGGGGGGATCCTCCGCGATGTGGTGGCCCAGGGGGCTCGCCCGGTGGCGGTGATGGACGCCCTCTGCTTCGGCGACCCGGCGACCCCCCGGACCCGCTGGCTCCAGGATGGGGTGGTCGCCGGGATCGGGGGTTACGGCAACTCCTACGGCGTGCCCAATGTCGGAGGCCTCACCGTCTACGACTCCCGCTACGACGGCAACCCCCTCGTCAACGCCCTCGCCGCCGGCCTCGTGCGCCACGACGCGATGCGCACCGCGGCGGCGACCGGTCCCGGCAACGTACTCCTCATCGTCGGGGCCACCACGGGGCGGGACGGCATCCTCGGCGCCGCCTTCGCCTCGGAGGAGCTCGGCGAGGACCACGAGCATGCCGCCCGACGCTCCCACGTCCAAGTGGGCGACCCGTTCATGGGCAAGAAGCTCATGGAGGCGATGCTCGCCTTCGACGACGGCCTCGTTGCCTGCCAGGACCTCGGCGCCTGCGGGATCGCCTGCGCCACCTCCGAGATGGCGGCCGCCGGCGGGACCGGGTTCGACGTCGACCTCGAGGCCGTCCCGCAGCGCGAGGCCGGCATGGACCCCTTCGAGATCCTCCTCTCCGAGTCCCAGGAGAGATTCATGCTGGTCGTCGAGCCCGACCGGGTCGACGCCGCCCTCGAGCACTTCCGGTCCCACGGGGTCCACGCCGCCGCCTGCGGCGCGGTGACCGACTCGGGACGCCTCCGGGTGCGCCACGACGGCGAGACGGTGGTCGACCTGCCCGCGGCCCTGGTCGCCGAGGGGACGCCTCCCCAGCGGTGGGAGGCGGGACCGCTCCCCACCCGCCACCCCTATCCCGACTTCCCCGCCCCGGCCGATCCGGCGGCGGTTCTCGTCGACCTGCTTGCCGAGCCCGGGATCGCCGACCTCTCGTGGCTGTACGAGCGCTACGACCAGACGGTGGGGAACCGGACGGTGCGTGGACCGGGTCGGGGCGAGGCGGCGGTGCAGAAGCTGCCCGGCTCCTCGGCGGGCTACGCGATCAGCCTGGTGGGGGGTGGCGACGGCTGCGCCGCCGACCCCTACCTCGGCACCCAGGCCCTCCTCGGCGAAGCGATCCGCAACCTGGCCTGTGTCGGCGCCGAGGCGGTCGCCGTATCCGACGGGATCAACGCCGGCTCCCCCTCCGACCCCGTCGAGTTCGCCCGGCTGTCGGAGTTGATCCGGGGCCTCGGGGACGGGCTGCGAGCCCTCGGTCTCCCGGTGACCGGGGGCAACTGCTCGCTCTACAACGAGTCGCCGTCGGGGCCGATTCCGCCGACCCCGATGATCGGCGTCGTCGGCGTCATCCCCGACATCGGGCGGATCCCCTGCCCCACCATGACGACCGGTGAGGTGGTGCTGCTGGTCGGCACGCCGTCCGGGGAACCCGGCCACTCGGGGTACGGCCGACTCACGACCGGCGCCGTCGACGGCCCGGCACCCTCGGTGGACCTCGATGCCGACAGCCGGCTCGCCGCCTTCCTGGTCGCCCAGGCCGCGGAGGGTCGGATTCGCGCCGCCAAGGACGCAGGCCGCGGCGGGCTCGGCGTGGCCCTTGCCAAGCTGTGCATCCGCAGCGGCACCGGTGTCGAGATCAATCGCGAGTGGGGCGACCGGCCCGACTGGGACCTGTTCGGCGAAGGCTCGGGCATGGCGTGGATCACCGCCCACGGCGCGGAGGCCGATGCGCTCATCGAGGCAGGCGCCCTCGCCGGGGTGCCCATCGACCGGGTCGGCATCGCCCAGGGCGATCGCCTCGTGATCTCGGGGTTGATCGACATCGCACTTGCCGACCTGGCGGCGGCGCACTCGGGGAGGACCGCATGATCACCGTCCCGCTCGACAAGATGCACGAGGCCTGTGGCGTGGTCGCGGTCTACAGCGAGGACGGGGCGGCGCCGCTGGTGCACCGGGCGCTCTTCGAATTGCAGCATCGGGGCCAGGAGGCGGCCGGGATCGCCTCGGCCGGGCACGACGGCGCGCTCCACGTCGAGAAGGGCCAGGGCCTCATCGCCAAAGGGCTGCCCTATCACCGCATCGAGAACATGCCCGGGACCCGGGCGGTGGGCCACTGCCGCTACTCGACGGTCGGGCTCGAGCAGAACGTCCAGCCGTTCGTCGCCAACACCCCCTACGGGCGACTGGCGCTGGCGCACAACGGCAACCTCAAGAACGCCGACGCCCTGCGCGACCGTCTCGAGGCCGAGGGCTCGCTGGTGGCCACCTCGCTCGACACCGAGCTGCTGGTGCACCTCATCGCCCGCTCACAGGCCCCCGACTTCCCCGCCGCCCTCCGGTACATGGCGGACGCGGCCATCGGCGCCTACTCGCTCACCATGCTGTGCAACGGCACCCTCTACGCGCTGCGCGACCCCAACGGACTCCGCCCCTTGGTCCTCGGCGAGATGAAGGGCGGTTGGGTGATCGCCTCGGAGACCTGCGCCCTCGACGTGCTCCATGCCGAGTACGTCCGGGAGATCGGCGCCGGCGAGCTGGTGTCCATCGGTCCCGAGGGCGTGACCTCCGAACAGCTGCTCCCCCGGGCAGCGCCGGCCCCGTGCGTCTTCGAGCTCGTCTACTTCTCCCGCCCCAACTCCAACGTGTTCGGCCAGTCGGTCAATGGCGCCCGTATCCGCATGGGTATGGAGTTGGCGATCGCCGACGCCGCAGCGGGCACCAAACCGGCCGACATCGTGATCCCGGTCCCCGACTCGGGTGTCCCCGCCGCGATCGGATACTCCCGTCAGAGCGGGATCCTCTACGAGAAGGCGATCCTCCGCAGCCACTACGTGGGACGAACCTTCATCCTTCCCGACCAGGACTCCCGCACCTCGCAGATCGAGCTGAAGTTGTCGGTCATCAAGGACGCCGTCCGGGGCAAGCGGGTGGTGCTCGTCGACGACTCGATCGTCCGTGGCAACACCTCGCGCCAGATCGTCCAGATGGTGCGCGAGGCCGGGGCCGCCGAGGTGGCCATGCGGGTCGCCAGCCCTCCGCTGGCCTGGCCGTGCTACCTGGGGATCGACACCCCGAGCCGAGACGAGCTGGTGATCAACCGGGCCGGGTCGGTGGAGCGGGTCGCCAACATGATCGGCGTCGACGACCTTCGGTACCTGTCGATCGAAGGCCTGCGCCGCGCCACCGGGAACGGCGACTTCTGCATGGCCTGCATGACCGGAAAGTACCCGGTGTGACCGAGCCCCTCTCCTACGAGGCGGCCGGGGTCGACGCCGCCGCCGCCGAGCGGTTCGTGGAGGCGATCGGGCCGATCGTGCGGTCCACTCACGGCGACGCGGTCATCGCCCACCCGTCTCACTTCGCCGGCCTCATCCGTCCTGACTTCCCGGCCATGGGCGATCCGCTGATCGCCGCCACCTGTGACGGGGTGGGCACCAAGGTCCTCCTCGCCACCGAGCCGGCCCATTACGAGGGGCTGGGTCGCGACCTGGTGGCCATGAACGTGAACGACCTCCTCCCCCTCGCGGCGCGTCCGCTCCTCTTTCTCGACTACCTCGCCGTCGGGAAGCTCGACGCGGAGCGGCTCGAGGCGGTGGTGCGCGGGGTGGCCGCCGCCTGCCGGGAGGCACACTGCGCGCTGCTCGG
>JAUYIV010000327.1 GCA_030688105.1 Actinomycetota bacterium
TGTGTTGAATCGGAAGGTTTCGATGTCCAGATAAGTGATGGAGGCCTGCTGGCCCACACCGGGTCAGCCCAGGAGCCTCGCTATCGGGAGGTTCTCGCACTCTGCGAACAGGCGGCCGTCGATAGGGGTCTCGTCAAGGCACAGGGGCCGCCGGACAGCGGAGAATTGGCCGCATGGTACGAGGCATTCGGCTGGACTCACGATTGCCTGGTCGAGAACGGTTACCCCGTGTCGGATCCTCCGTCGCTCGACCTATACATCGAATCACGCGGCCGGAACTGGCATCCCTACGACATGCTCGACCCCATGGAGTTGGCCCAAGTCGAGGGAGTCTGCCCTCAGGACCTGATCGTTATCTTCGAGATCCTGGCTTCTAACTCCTGACCAAGCTTCGAGCCTCCACCCCGGGTCTGCCTCACCGACCGAAGGCTCTTCGACACTTCGCAAGTCGCGAGTCGCACGTCTCCGCAATGACGACGAGGGTGGTGGTGAGTCTTCGAGCGGCCACTCCTCGACGGGTGGACCCACGTCCGAGACCTGAGCCGCCGCTGCGGTGCGGCGTGGTGCGCGTGTAGCGTGAACTCGTGACCGTGCTTGCCATCATCCTCGCGGCGCTGGCCGTGGCCGTCGGTCTCGGCGGCTACTGGGTGGGCCGCAGAACGCGTTCGTCCCCTTCTGGAGTCGAGGTCACCGGTCGCCGTCTCGAGGAGTACCCCTTCTACCCGTTCGACGTGAACGCCGACGGACATGTCGGCTTCAACGCCGACGCGTTCGACGAGGGTGTGCGTCATTTCCTGACGGAACGAAATCCGCGTGCTGCCCGCGAACTGATCGTGATCGGTGAGCAGAACCTGGTGCGGGACACCTTCCCCACCGAGCAGCTCAACCGATATAAGGCGCTCTACACGGCGTACGACGGTGACGAAGTGGTCAGCGACAACGCCGCGTTCCTGGAGAACTACCGGCGCATCGTGACTCATCTGGGCAGATCCTTTCCCAACACCGGCATTGAGATATTGCTGCACAACCTGGTCGATCCGGCGCACTCACTGGTCACCATCGAGAATGCTGCCGTAACAGGAAGATCGATCGGAAGCGGTGCCACCAACCTCGTGCTCGACCTGAAGACTCGCCGCCAGCGGGGCGAGGACAAGATCAACTACGAGCTCAACATCGGCTCCCGCCAGTTCAAGTGCACGACCATCCCGATCTTTCGCCCCGATTACGGGTTAGTGGGTGCGATCTGCATCAACATCGACTCGCGGTTTCTGCGCGAGTCGGTGATGTTCGACCAGGATCGCTTGGCGGCGTTCTTCGATAATCTGCTGCGCACCGATTTCCAACTCGGGGAGAACATTCTCTCCAAGGACGAATACCGCAACGCGCTCAACGGGAAGCGCCATCTCTACGACGAGGCTATACAGACCGCATCACAAGCGGCCGAGCGGAAGCTCGCGGCGATCTTGTTCTCGGACATCGTCGGGTTCACGAAGATGATGGAGAGCAGCGAGGCCGAGACGCTGCGGGCCGTGGAGGCGAATGAGATCTTCCACCAGGCCGCCCTGACCGCTCATCGCGGCCGGCTCATCAAGAAGCTCGGCGACGGCATGCTGCTCAGTTTCGATTCGGCATGGGAGGCGGTCAGCGCCGCCCGTGACATCAGAGATCGGGTTCGGCAGGACGGCAGTTTCGAGGTTCGCATCGGCATCCACCTCGGTGAGGTTGTTCAGGGCCGCCATGACGTTCACGGCGATGGTGTCAATGTCGCATCTCGTATCCAGGCAGAGATGGGGCCGGGTCAGATCGGCATCTCCAAGGTCGTATACGACAACGTGAAGAACCAGGATGGGTTCTCCGCTCGGTCGCTGGGGGAGAGGTCGCTCAAGAACGTCTCGGCCCCGATGGGGCTGTACGAGGTGGGCGACTAGACCTACCGCGCGGCTCTCGTCGTCCGGAACCGCCAGCGGTTGTTGCGATGCGGTCTTCGGTTGGCGTCCGCGCCGTCGTGTTCGACAGGACCGACTAAGCCGTCGGCATCATCCCATCGGGCGCGAGGGGGAGCGAATGGAGGCGGATTCCTGTGGCGGCGAAGATCGCGTTGGCGATGGCCGGGGCGACGGGCACGATCGGGGTCTCGCCGGTATCACGTGCTCCACCCCTAGCGGGGCGTGCCTGCCGTGGGCCGCGCTCGAGTCTCCAGCCGCCAGGACCTTCGGCCCTACGCCGGAGTCTTAAGTTGGGATGACGCTACGCGGTGGGCAACGTCGCCCCACTGGACGTAATGCCGTGAAACGATCATGCATCATACTTCTGCCCGAGGATGCGCCCGAGGATGGCCGGGAGGCCTACGCCGAGCAGTTCGCGGCGTGGGAGGCGTTTCGTGCTGACAGGTACCTCTTCTTCAACACCCAGTCGATCCTCGTCGGGGACGCCACCTCGACCAGGCTCCCTCGGCGCGCCGATTACGAGTACGACCCACTGAGCGCCGTGATCGAGGGTGTGCCGATCGCCGACATCGTCGAGATGATCCGTTCGCTGCCCCCACCAGCCGCCTAGATACGGCAAGGGGCGGCACACTGGGGGGCACTGGCGCCGATTCTCCGGCAGGGGTCTACGCGCCGGGCGGAACCGGTCGATCGGACGGGTACGATCAGCCCCCCGTTCGATCAAGGAGCCTTCCACGTCCACCTCTCATCTCTGCAACGGAAAATGGCGTCCCGGGTCGGTCAGGGACTGCCTGAAGCACACGCGCCTCAGCAAGAAGCAGAAGTCGGTGTACCGGAGCGGTGACAAGCAGCCAGGCGGATCGTCGGGTTCGGGCGGTGGCGAGTCGTCGGGTTCCCGCTCGTCCGACTGACGAACCTCAGACCTCGATCACCACGTTGCCGATCTTCTGGCCGGTCTCGACGAAGCGGTAGGCCTCGACGATCTGGTCGAGCGGGTAGGTCCGGTCGATCACCGGCTTGAACGCTCCCGAAAGGATCTGCTCTCGCAGCCACTTCAGGCCCTCCGGGTCGGTTCGGGGCTGCGCGAACATCTGGCGGCGGCCGCGCATTATCTTGGTGATTCCGGTGAGCAGGAACCACCAGGCGAACACCGGGACGAACATGAACGGCTTGTGCAACAAGGGGCGATCGGTCGCCACATAGATGCCCTTCGGCTTCAGCAGGTGGCGGCACTTGAAGAACGAGTGCTTGCCCACGGCGTCGTACACCAAGTCGTATCGCTCGGGGTCCTTGGTGAAGTCCTGGGTCTGGTAGTCGATAACCCGATCGGCCCCCAGGCTCTTGACCAGGTCCAGATTCGCGGTGCCGCACACCGCGGTGACCTTCAGCCCCTTCGCCTTCGCCAGTTGCACCGCCGCCGAACCGATCGATCCCGTGGCGCCATAGACCAGGATCGAGTCCCCCGCCTTCAGGCCGGTGCTGTGGAACACGCTGAGGGCGTAGTGGGATCCCTCGGTGCTCGGCGCTGCCTCCACGTAGCTGAGCCCCTCGGGGATCGGCATGGTGAGGGGGCGGTCGGCGCGCACCGTCATGTACTCGGCATGGGCGCCGAAGGTGCCCTCGCACCATCCCAACACCCGGTCGCCCGCCTGGAACCTGGTGACATCTTTGCCCACCCCCACCACGTCACCGGCGAACTCGGTGCCGAAGATCGGCATCTTGGGCCGGCGGAGTCCGCTGAAGAACCTGATGACGAACGGGTTGGCGGCCCGGTAGCCGCAGTCGGTGCGATTCACCGTGGTGGCGCGCACCCGCACCAGCAACTGGTCGTCCTGCGGGGTCGGTACTTCGACCTGCTCGATCCGGACTCGCTCGGGCGGGCCGTACCGGGTACAGACCGCTGCCTTCATGGTGGCCATCAGTTCCTCTCTTCGGTCGGGGTTCGGTGAATCGGTCCGCTCTGGCGCCACGCCCGGCCCGCCCGATAGAGCTCGGGGGGCCGGCCGCCGGACGAGCCGGGTCGCGCCCGGCGTCCAACCGGGATCACCCAGCCGTCCTCGCCGAGGATGCTCCGCCGGAAGTTGGCGGCGTCGAGTTGCACTCCCCAAATCGCCTCGTACACGGCGCGCAACTCGGCGATGGTGAAGGTGGGCCCGAGGAAGGCGGTGGCGATCCCCGAAACCTCCAGTTCCACCCGGGCCCGCTCCACCGCGTCACGAATGATCATGAGGTGGTCGAAAGCAAGGTCGATCCGTTCCTCGAGGACGTCGGCCACCGGGACCAGGTCGGCTTGGGCGGCGTCGGAGCCGGCCACCACCGATCCCACGTCGCGCAGCACCGCCAGGTAGCCGACGGTGACCACGTTCATCCGGGGGTCGCGGCCGGGGTCGCCGTAGGCGCCGAACTGGGCGAGCAGGCGGGCGGCGTCGACGCCGGTCTCCTCCACGAGTTCCCGCTTCGCCGCCTCGTCGAGCGACTCCGTCGGTCGCTTGAAACCGCCCGGGATGGCCCACACGCCTTTGAAGGGAGCTTCGCCGCGCTGCACCAGCAGTACGTGGAGCACGCTTTCGACCATGGTGAGGATCACCACGTCGACGGTGACGGCGAACGCGGGGAACCGGCTCAGGTCGTAGTCGGCGGGGCCTCTAGAATCACGAGGAGTTTTGGTCATTACGACCAATACCTTACTCCTCAGGACCGGCGATGTCGATTCGATTCGCGGGCGGTGGTCGGCTCGCCCGTTGCGCTCCGACGATCGCGTGTAGCCTCGGCCGACAGTCAGAAGGGACGGAAATGACTTCGGATCCACAGCCACCACCCCCGCCTGAGCCCGCAAAGCCATCCTCCGGTATCGACTTCGGGAGCCTGAGCCAGGGCGAGAAGTTCGTCGGGCTCGGCGCCGTCGCGGTGCTCGCCGTCT
>JAUYIV010000341.1 GCA_030688105.1 Actinomycetota bacterium
TCTTGCGGGAGGCGGGAGGCGGGAGGCGGGAGGCCTTCTTTTCGCGCTCTTCGTCGACCCTCTATACACAACTGCGTATAACTGATATCAACCGTGCATGACCGTCGCGGTGCCCGGGTTCCTCCGTCGAGATGCCCGTCCTCCCATCGAGATGGAAGCCGCGCCAGCCCCGGGCGCCGTGACGGCCATGCGCCCCACCGCCATCCCCCGGCGGTTCGTGTACTCGGTCCCCTTCGATGAGGGCGCACCCGGCCACGAGCCCCAGGATGCAATGGTGCGCCGATTCTGGACCGCGATCGTCGGGTCGGGAGCGGTGGTCGACCTGCTCCGCCTGATCGCGGCATCCCAGACCGGCCGCCGGCTGCCGGAGCCCCTCCACCTCGGCATCCTCGCCGCCGAGGGCCTGATCGAACGCGACGACCCGATCGTCCTCGTCCGCCCCCGGGTTCCCCACCTCGGCGACAGCCAGCTCCTCCGACTCCGGCCATCGCTGCGTGCCGAGTACCGGAGGCTGCTGGACGGCTGAAAGCGCGAAGAGACAGTTCGCAGCACCCCCTGGGTCTCTGCTGGTGTCGAACAGAGGGGCGAACCCGTCGATGCGCGCTCCCCGGCTCCTACGATCGGCGCATGGATCCCGTGTCATCCGCCGCGCAGGCTCTGGCCGGCTGCCGCCGAATCCTCGCCTTCACCGGCGCGGGGATCTCCACAGAATCGGGGATTCCCGACTTCCGCGGCCCCGAAGGGCTCTGGACGAAGGTCGATCCGGAAGAATTCACCTACTCCCGGTACCTGGAGAGCTCCGAGACCCGTCGCACCTCTTGGCGAATGCGGGCGGAGTCCCGGGTTTTCGAGGCAGAGCCCAACCCGGCTCATCGAGCGATCGTCGACCTGTGGGGAATCGGCCGCTTGCTGGCTTGCATCACCCAGAACATCGACGGGCTCCATCAGCGCGCCGGACTCCCCGACGAGGCGGTGATCGAACTGCACGGGAACGCCCGGGAGACGGTGTGCATCGCCTGCGGCGATCGCCAGGCGACGGCGTCGGTGATCGAGCGGGTGGTCTCCGGTGAGAGCGATCCGACCTGCCGCGACTGCGGCGGCATCCTAAAGGCTGCCGTGGTCTTCTTCGGTGAGGCGATGCCGCGCGAAGAGCTGATGCGGGCGGCGCTTGCCACATCAGAAGCCGACGCGGTCCTGGCCGTCGGATCGACGCTCTCGGTGTTCCCTGCCGCCTCCTTTCCCATCGAAGTCGTGGAGGGGGGACACCCCATGGTCATCGTCAACCGCGGCCCCACCGAGCTCGACGACCTCGCCACCGTGATCGTCGACGGAGCGGCCGGCGAGATCCTGCCGATGCTGGTGGCAGAGCTCGCCGGGCGTCTCCTCCCCCGGCGGAGGCGACGAACGAAGTGAGTCGGCGGAAGAATGCGCCCCCTTACCCCCGAGTTCGCTCCGCGCGTCGGGGGCGCCCCCTCCGGGGTGAGCGGTTCCGTGGTGGCCGACGTGGCCGTATCCGATGGCAACATCGTGCTCCTGGTTCGCCACGGTTCGGTGGCGTCGGTGTCGACCCCAGCGGGCTCGACCCGATCGGCTCGAACGAGTTCCCCGGCATCGGTACCCTCGCCCTATGGTCATCGCCGGGCAGGCCGGAGTGCTGCACGAGGCCGACGCCGAATACTCGGTTTGACCTACCCCGTCGGCGGCCTACTCGGCCGCATCTCGTGACAACGCCGGCCACCACAGCGGGAGGCTGAGGAAGGACAGCGAGTAGACCGAGAAGGACTCGCGGAACGACGGCTCCCGCACCGTGAGCACGGCCATCAGCAGGAACCCGATGAGCACGGCCGCCGGCCAGAGCAGGCAGCGGCGGCGAATCGTGAGCGTCACGATCCCGGCCAGTGCCGGCCACAGGATGATCCCCGGGCGCCAGAACAACCAGAGCAGCGCCGGCTGGTTGCTCCTGACCAGGATCGCCTTGGTGAAGCTGAACCCCGACGGCCACAGCGAGTCGCGCTCGATGCCGAGATCATTCGGCGGAACGTTGTACACGTAGGTCTCGAACCGCTCGCCGGCCGGCTGGAACGGTGCGAAGAGGACGCCGACGGCGCAGGCCCGGTGGCCGGCCACGGTCATGGGATGGGTGAGCGCGCTTCTGACGAGCAACCCCCGGTAGGCGCCGGCATGAGCCCGGATCGCCGCGGTGTCGAATTCGCGATCGGTGAGGAGCGACGCTCCGTCCCCGCACCGGTAAGCCTCCTGCCAGACTTCGAGATCGGCGACCGCGCGCATCAACTCGAGATCCGCCTCCTCGAACCATCCCGGTTGGTGCCGGTAGACCGCGGCGATCTCGGGCGCGTATGCCTCTCCCAGGGGAGGAACCCCCCGGTCGACACCGAATGCAAAGTACAAGGGTCCCTGGACGAGCAGGAACAAGGCGATCGCTCCACCCGCGGGCACGGCCAGCAGGTGGGTGCGGCTTCGAAGTCCTGCGGCGAGAGCCGCCAGCATCACGAGGACTACCACCATGCCGGCATGGTCGAACAGCCAGGTCGCGCCAAGCGCCACTCCGAGACGGGCCGCCGACCATGGATCAGACAGATAGGCGTTCGGGTCGGGAGCCAGCCCAAGCAACTCCACCAGCAGCCAGATGCCGACGAGGGTCTGGGAGACCTGGACCTCGACCGCGATCGTGGTCGCCCCCACGGCGGGGAGCCAGGCGAATGCCAGCACGGCGGCGCCGGCGAGCCAGCCAGGAATCCCGGCACCGCGGGCACGACGCAGGTAGCTGGCGAGCAGAGCAACCATCGCGGCCACCTGGACCAGGCTCACCGCGGCAGGTGAATCCCATACCCGGGTCACCAGCCAGATGATGATCGAGTGGATCGCCGGGACCTCGTTGGTGAAGTCGCCCGATTCGACTGCGGCGAGCTGGTGCAGCGAGTCGCCCGACAACATGCCGGGATACCAGGAGACCCACCACACGAAGAGCGGAAGCGCCGCGAGCCCGACGATCGGCCAAGACCACCTCGACCGCCCTGGCGGCTCGGCTGCGGTGTCGTCTTCCGGTTCCATCGCGGCGGGGAACACTATTCGCATGTTCTCGAACCATTGACGGAGGTGCCGCGAACTCGGCAGTACGCTCTGGCCTGCCTGCGGCCGCCGCACGCGTCGAGCATGACCGATTCCCCCCTATCGATGCCGTCCAGCGCCGCCCGAGCCGTCCCCGGCTCGGGTACTGCCTATATGGTCGTCGGGACACTGATCGCGGCGGTCGCCGCCTACCTCTTCCAGCTGATCGCCGGGCGGGTGCTTGGGCCCACCGCGTTCGCCCCGATCACGGTGCTCTGGACGATCCAATTCCTCGTCCTCACCATCGTCTTCGTGCCGATGGAACAACTCACGATCAGGCGCCTCAGTGTCGAGGAGCCCGACGCCGCACCGTGGCGGCTCTTCATCGGCGTCATCCTCGCCGCGGTGATCGCGTCCACCACCTTCGCCGCCGCCACCCTCGATCGCTTGCTCGCTGGGGAGCCGGTCTACCTGGCCATCGTCGCCGCACTCATCGCCGGCTATGGCGGATTCGCTCTGGCCCGCGGCCTCCTCGCCGGCCATCGACGGTTCAAGGAGTACGGCCTGTCGACACTTGCCGAGTCGGTACTGCGGCTGGCCCTTGCGGTGGTGTTCCTCGCCGCCGGCATCGGCGCCGTGGGACTGGCCTGGACCCTCGTCGCCGGATCGCTGGTCGTCTGGATCTGGCTCCCGATTCGGCACGAGCCTCGCCGGCGAACCGGACAGGTCAGCCCGCTGTCGGGAACCGGGCTGGCGACCTTCGTGGCGGCAAACGCCGCTTCCCAGACGATCGTCGCCGCAGGGCCGCTCGTCGTGGGCGCGTTGCACGCCTCATCGGCCGAGGTGAGCGTGTTCTTCGAGACCTTCCTCCTGTTCCGCGCCCCCTTGACGGTGGCCTACAGCCTGATCGCCCGCATCCTCCCGCCCTTCACCCGCTTCGTACAGAGCGGCAACCGGCACATCATCCGGGTTTGGGCACTTCGCCTCGGAGCGCTCGGTGCCGTTGGGGGCGGGCTGGGCTACGTCGTGGGACGCGTTATCGGGCCGGACGTGGTGTCGTTCCTTCTCGGCTCCGAGTTCCGCCCCACGGACACCTTGGCGGCCTATGCCGCCGCCGGGGTCGCCATCGCCACCGCGGCCCTCTTCTCTCAGCAGATCCTCATCGCGATGCGGTTGACCGGGAAGCTGGCCCTCTCCTGGACGGTGGGTCTGGCGGCCGCTGCGATCACCGTGGGATTGGCCGGCGGCGGCCCGAGCGTCAGGGTGGGTGCGGGCTTCCTCGTTGGTGAGGTGGTGGCATTCGGGTTGATCATCGGGACGATCGCGATGGCATCCCGACCGTCAGCGAGTCAAGAGAGCTGACATCGCGGCGCTCACCGGGCTCCGAACCCCGAGACCACGGTCCATACCGAGCGCCCGAGAACCTCGAGGTCGAGCCAGACCGACAGGTGCTTCACGTAGAAGAGGTCGAAGGACAGCTTGTCGACGGTATCGGCCTCGTTGTCGGCATACCCGAAGTTGACCTGGGCCCACCCGGTGAGACCGGGCCGAACCAGATGGCGGTGCATGTAGAAAGGGATCGACTCGGCGAAGCGCTCCACAAAGGGGCCCTGTTCGGGCCGGGGGCCCACCAGG
Source organism: Actinomycetota bacterium (assembly GCA_030688105.1). Lineage (GTDB taxonomy): Bacteria > Actinomycetota > Acidimicrobiia > Spongiisociales > UBA11373 > JAUYIV01. Next base: position 4,705 of record JAUYIV010000341.1, read on the forward strand.
CTGAGGTCTCCCTTGAGCACGTTCCACAGCTGCGGGAGCTCATCGATCCGAAGCCTTCGCAGCACCTTCCCCACCCGAGTGAGCCGTCCGTCACCCAGCGCGGCGAACCGGGCCTCCCCGCCCGGCTCGGCCCGCATCGTCCTGAACTTGTACAACATGAAGGGCCTCCCCTCGAGGCCGATCCGCTTCTGGCGATAGATCGCCGGCCCGCGTGAGTCCACCTTTATGGCGAGGGTGATGAGAAGGCCGAGCACGAGCGAGATCGGGAGACTGATCAGAACCAGGGCGGTGTCGACGATCCGCTTC
>JAUYIV010000350.1 GCA_030688105.1 Actinomycetota bacterium
GACTCTGCTCATGCCTCTGTACCCCCGTGCGCCCCGTCGGGCCTCCGATCGCCGCCGGGTTGACCCTCATCCCCCTCCTGCCTGGCCGCGACCCTGACCAGAGCAGGCCGCAACAGCCTGCCGTTGAACGTGTACCCTTTCTGCATCTCTTCGATGACGGTTCCGGGAGCGAAACCCTCTACCGATCGCGTCTCAACCGCTTCGTGGACGTGGGGATCGAAGGCCAGACCCACCGTGTCGACGGGACGCAGACCTTCCCTGGTCAGGACATCGACGAGCTGCTGGTGGATCAGAACGACGCCCTGGCGCAGCGGGCTGTCGGTCTGCGCACTGGTGGTGAGGGCCCGCTCGAGGTTGTCCATCACCGGCAGGACGCCCCTCAGGAAGTCGCCGACGGCCACCAACCGGTGCTCATCGCGCTCCTTCTCGGTGCGCTTGCGGAAGTTGTCGAACTCCGCCTGCTTGCGCAGCAGCAGGTCGTAGTACTTCTCCTTGTCGCGCAACGCCTGGCTCGGGTCCGCCGGGTGACCCGTACGGTCATCCGGTGCCACCGGAGCAGCATCGGGACCCGCCGAATCTTCGGCGGGATGACGCGCCGTGCGAGCCCGGGGTGCGCGGACGCCGGTCGTCTCGTCGACACCGACCACCTCGAGGATCTCGATCGAGTCCTCCTCGGCCCCCTCGCCCGCACCCGTCTCCGGGTCCTCGGCTGGCGCCTGGGCCGCGCGGTCGTTTCCTTCCATCCGGCGAGCGGACATAGCTGCCTCCGGCCGGAATATCGGTCAGGGGTTGGGACGGGTCAACAAAGTGGAGAAGAGCCGGGAGATATAGTCCACCAGCGAAACGGCGCGGTCATATTCCATGCGCGTCGGCCCCAGGATGCCGATCCAGCCCGACGCCCCGTCCACCAAGCGGTACGGGCTGGCGACCAGGGCCATGCTTCCGAGCGCCGGATCGTCGATCTCCGAGCCCAGGACCACGCGGGACCCGGAGGGGTCGAGGCAGCGATCCAGAAGGTTCACGAGGCGGTGCTTCTCCTCGAAGGTCTCGAACAACCGCTTCATGGTGTCGACGTCGGAGAACTCGGGGTAATGCATGATGTTGGTGGTGCCGTCCAGAACCACCCTGCGCTCCTCCGATTCGGCGTCGAGATAGCGGGTCCCGAGAGTCACGGCATTGGACAGCAGGCTGTCGAAGCGCGCCTTCTCCTCCGCCATCAGCCGGACCAGTCCGTCCCGGATCTCCTGCAGCGTCTTGCCGGCGAAAGCGTCCACGAGATAGCGGGCAGCGCGGCTGAGATCCGCCTGGTCCAGGTCCTCTTCCATGTCGAGAATCCGGTGGGTCACGACCTCGTCCCGGTCGACGAACACCACCAGGATGCGGCGGGTGTGCAGCCGCATGAATTCGATATGTTTGAGGACCGCGTCGGACACCGGTGGGGTCACCAGATAACCGACGTGCCGCGTCAGCCTCGCCAGCAGCCTCGGGACGACCTCCATGGCCTCCGAGAGCTCTCCGCCGACCCGCGACAGGCTGGAATCGATGAGGGCCCGGTCGCGCGCCGCGGGCTGTCCGACCTTGAGCAGCCAGTCGATGTAATAGCGGTATCCGCGTTCCGTGGGTACCCGTCCGGCCGAGGTGTGTGGCTGGGTCAGGAGTCCGAGTTCCTCGAGGTCCGCCATGACGTTGCGCACGCTGGCCGGGCTGAGGCCTTCGCGCGTCAGCTTCGCGACGGTGCGTGAGCCGACCGGCTCTCCCGTGAGGATGTAGCCGGAGATGATCTTCCTCAGGATCTCTTGTGAACGGACGTCGAGGACGATCTCGGTCATCGGTGGCAACCGCCGCTTAGCACTCTAGTGCGTTGAGTGCCAATATAGCGGTCCACGGCGGCACTGTCAACCGTCGCCACGCGCCCGCGCGCCGCCGGCCGCGCCCGGCGAGGCCTGACTGCGGCTCAGCAGGTATGTCCTGATGAACAGGTCGAGATCTCCGTTAAGAACACGATCCACGTCCCCGACCTCGCAGCCGGTGCGGTGATCCTTGATGAGCCGGTAAGGTTGCAGCGTGTAGGAGCGGATCTGGCTGCCGAAATCGATATCCTTCTTCGCGCCTTCCTCGACCTGGCGCTTCTCATCCCGACGACGCATTTCCAGATCGTAAAGTCGCGATTTGAGGATGCGCATCGCCATGTCACGGTTGCGATGCTGCGAGCGCTCGTTCTGGCACGACACGACGATGCCGGTCGGCATGTGGGTGATACGCACCGCCGAGTCGGTGACGTTGACATGCTGGCCTCCCGCCCCGCTGCTTCGGTAGGTATCCACCCGCAGATCCTTGTCCTCGATTACCACCTCGATCGTCTCGTCGAGATCCGGATAGGCATAGACCGAGGCGAACGATGTGTGCCGGCGCCCGGAGGCATCGAACGGCGAGATACGCACCAGCCGGTGCACGCCGTTCTCGGCGCGCAGGAAGCCGTACGCGTTGGCTCCCCGCACCATCAACGTGGCGCTTTTGATCCCGGCCTCCTCGGCCCTCTGCAGATCGAGCACCTCGACCTTCATGCTGTGCGACTCGGCCCAGCGCAGATACATGCGGTAGAGCATCTCGGCC
>JAUYIV010000355.1 GCA_030688105.1 Actinomycetota bacterium
TGGCTCCGATCCAGACGCTGGTCGAGATCCTCGACTTCGCCCAGAGCGCGGCGTCGGGGCTGAGGAGGATCGTCGAGACCCTCGATGCACCGATCGAGATCCCTGAGGCCGCCGATGCGGTCGATCTTCCCGATAGTTCGCTCGAGGTCTCGTTCACCGATGTCGGGTTCTCGTACCGCACCGGCCCCGAGGTCCTCTCCGACGTCACCGTGCAGATCCCCGCCGGGGGTCGCATCGCCATCGTGGGTGAGACCGGTTCGGGCAAGACGACCTTCGCCAAGCTGCTGGTGCGGCTCCTCGACCCGGACCGGGGGGTGATCGCCATCGGGGGGGTCGATCTGCGGCGGGTCGCCCAAGCGAGCCTGCGCTCGCGGGTGGCCTTCGTCCCGCAGGAGGGGTTCCTGTTCACCGGGACCATCGCCGACAACGTCCGCTATGGCGATACCGGTGCCTCCAACGAGGACGTGATGACGGCGCTTCGAGAGCTGGAACTTGACGATTGGGTGGGCTCGTTCCCGTCCGGCATCGACACCGCGGTGGGGGAGCGCGGCTCCAGCCTCTCGGCGGGTGAGCGTCAGCTGGTTGCCCTGGCGAGGGCATGGATCTCGAATCCCGACGTGCTCGTGCTCGACGAGGCCACCTCGGCGGTCGACCCGGCGCTCGACGTCCGCCTCAGGAGGGCCATCGACCGGCTCACCTCGGGCCGTACCTCCGTCACCATCGCCCACCGGCTGGCGACCGCCGAGGGAGCGGAACAGGTGCTGGTGTTCGACCGGGGGCGCCTGGTGGAGAAGGGCACCCACCGCGAGCTGATCGCCGCCGGAGGCGTATACGCCGGCCTCTACGCCGACTGGGCCGCAGGGACGACGGTGGTGTGAGATCGGCGTCGTTCTATGCCTGGTTCGGTTGCCGGGCTCACCGCCAACCGGTCACCGCCAGAGTGTTCTCCGCCGTCGGCACGCGATCTGGCGGTGGGCGGTCAGCGATCGGCCGTCGGCGCTCCATGAGTAGATTGCGCTTTCGATGACCGACCTCTCTGCCTTCACCACCCTCTCCGATCCGCAGATCCACCCCGACGGGGACCGCGTCGCCTTCGTGGTGTCGCGCATGAACCTCGAGGAGGACCGCTACGACCGGGAGATCTGGCTGTGGGACGGGTCCGAGGCTCGGCGCTTCACCCACGGCCCGGCCGATACCCGCCCGCGGTGGTCGTCCGACGGATCACGGCTCGCCTTCCTGCGATCGACCGGCAAGGAGGGCGACAAGGCCCAGGTGGCGGTGATGGCGGCTTCCGGCGGCGAGGGCGTGGTGCGCACCGAGTTCGCCCTCGGCGCAGCGGAGGCGGAGTGGTCGCCCGACGGCTCGGTGCTCGCCGTTGCCGGCACCGAGTGGCGCGGTGAGTGGGCCGACCTCGATGAGGATGGCCGCAAGCGCCAGCCACGGCGGATATCGGGCGCCGGGTACCGCTTCGACAACCTGGGATGGCTCCATGACCGGCGGCGCAACGTCTACCTCCTGGATCCCGTCGACGGAGAACCCCGCCCCCTGACCACCGGTGACTTCCTCGATGGCGGGGTCCGGTGGCGTCCCGATGGCGCCGCCGTGGGGTTCATGAGTGCCCGCCACGACCGGGCGTTCATCGACTCGGGCACTCAGGCGTGGGAAGTCGGCTTGGACGGCGGCGAGCCGCGGCCCCTGGTCGAGGTCGGGCATTGGGATTCGCTCTATTACCGCCCCGACGGGGCGCCCCACATCGTCGGCATGCCCGGCCTCTGGAGCTACCCCGGCGTGTTCGGGCTGTACCGCATCGAGGGCGGCGAGCTCGTGCAGCTCGCCGCCGACCTCGACCGCTCGTTCGCCCCACCGGCGCCTGCGGTCACTCCCGGCGGACCGCAGTGGCTCGGTGACGGCTCATGCCGGTGCGTGATCGACGACCGCGCGGTCAATCGGGTCATCGACGTGATGCCCGACGGTTCATGGAAGGACGTCGTCGGCGGCAACCGGATGGTGACCGGGATGACGGTGCGCCCCGATGGCTCGGCGATGGCACTCACGGTCACGACGATCACCGACCCGGGCGAGCTCCGCTGGTGGGAGGCCGGGGAGGAGCAAGCCATCACCTCGCTGAACGCCGACTTCAGGGCTGCCGCAGGCCTCGTCGCCCCCGAGCACTTCGAGGTGGAGACCGATGGGGTCGATCTCGACGCTTGGGTGTTCCTGCCCGAAGGCGACGAGCGGGTGCCGCTGCTGCTCAACATCCACGGCGGGCCGGCCACGCAGTACGGGTGGGGGTACTTCGACGAGTTCCAGGAATACGTGGCGGCGGGGTTCGGGGTGGTGGCCTGCAACCCGAGGGGCTCGAGCGGCCGCGGCACGGAATTCGTGCGCACGCCGGTGGGTCGCTGGGGTGAGGACCGCCCGCCCGACCTCGAGGACGTGTTGGCGGTGGTCGATGCCGCCCTCGAGCGGTTCGATCGGCTCGACCCCGAGCGGATGGGCATCATGGGAGGCTCCTACGGGGGATTCCTCACCGCCCGGATCATCGCCGTCGACGAGCGATTCCGCAGCGGGGTCCCCGAGCGCGGCCTCTACTCGTTCAC
>JAUYIV010000366.1 GCA_030688105.1 Actinomycetota bacterium
CTCGCCGTGGGCGAACACGCCGGCCATCGGCAGCGGCTTGCCCAGCTGGAGCGGGATCGAGGTAACGTCGCCGATCGCGTAGACGTTCGCAAAGCTCGTCTCGAGGGTGTGGCGGTCCACACCGATCCAGCCCGACTCGTCGGTGAGCCCCGACTCACGGACCACCCGTGGAGCGCGGTGAGGCGGTACGTAGGCGAGCAGGTCGAAGCCGGCTTCGGCGCCGTTCGCGAAGGTGATCCGCCTCGCCGCCGGGTCGACACGCTCCACCTTGTGCTCGGGGTGGTAGCCGATCCGCTTGCCCTCGACCATCTCGCGCACGCCGGCGGAGACCTCCGGGCCGGCGACGCCCATCGGCCCGGGCTCGGCCGCGTAGAGATCGACCTCGACGTCTGCGCGAACCCCGCGCCTGCGGCAGTCGTGCTCGAGCAGCATCGCCGCCTCGTACGGCGCTGCCGGGCACCTGTAGACGGGTGTCGCGGTGAGCACGGCCAGCCGGCCGGCGCGAAAGCCGACGAGCGCATCGCGGAGGTCCTCTGCCCCGTCAAGGTCGTAGAAGTTGTGGCCTGCCTCGGCCAGGCCGGGCACCAGCCCGGGCGCATACTCGGCGCCGAGCGCGACGATCAGGTGCTCGCCCGCGAGCTCGGTGCCGTCGACGCTCACCAGCCGCTGCTCGGGGTCGATGCGCTCAATCTCGCCGGTAACGACCTCGATCCCCTGGCTGCGCAGGCGCTCCAGGGGCCGGACGATTCGCTCGCGGGTCCGCCCGCCCGTCATCAACCACAGCAGCGAGGGGTCGAACAGGTGGTGGTGCCTGCGATCCACCAGCACGACCCGGCGCTCGCGGGGGAGCTTCTTGCGCAGCTCGACAGCCGCGACGAGGCCGCCGACGCCGCCGCCGAGCACGAGAACGGTCGGCCGATCGGTCATCGATCCCTGCTTCGCCTCAGAACACCAGGACCCGATCGGCCGAGCGGGTCCAATCGGCGAGCTCGTCGAGGGTGCTTCGCCGGCAGTCCTCGGCAAGCTCGGCGTCGGCGATCCCCCGGGCGTCCATGCAGGTCCCGCAGACTCCGATCTCGCCTCCCTCGCGGGCGACCGCGCGGAGCATGACCTCCACGTTGTAGTAGCCCTTGGGGACCCTCTGGCCGGCCTTGGCGCAGGCCGCTGCGTCGCCGACCAGAAAGACCCGGATCGCCTCGTCCCCGCCCCGGGCGAGCGACCCGGCGAGGCGCAGGCCGTTGTAGCTGCGCTCGGTGCCGTAGGGCGCGTCGTTGAGGACGAAGAGCGTCGCCCTGTCCCCGGTATCGGAACCTGCTGCCATCAGGCGGCCAGCTTGGCGGTCTCGACCTCGAATCCATGCGCCCGCCAGTCGCGAACGCCGTCCTCCATGCGCACGGCATCAAAGCCTCGGGCGCGCAAGAGGCCCACCGCCTCCACGGCCAGCACGCAGTGGGGGCCGCGGCAGTAGGCGACGATCTCGCGGTCGCGGGGGAGCTCGCCGAGGCGGCGCTCGAGCTCGCCGAGCGGGACCGAAACGGCGCCGGGAACGTGGCCGGCGGCATACTCCTCGGTGGGGCGTACGTCCACCAGCGTCACCGATCCGTCCCGCATCCGTGCGAGCAGGCCCGCGCTGTCGATCCGCTCCAACGCCTCGCGCTCGGAGAGGAAGGACTGCATCACCCGTTCGACCTCGGCCAGGCGGGACTCGGCGAGCTCACGCACCATCGCGAACAGTGCGCAGACGTCGTCACCCGCGATCCGGTAGGTGACGTAGGTGCCGACCTTCTCGCTCTCGAGGAGGTGGGCCGCGCGCAGCATCTGCAGGTGATGGGAGGTGTTGGTCAGCGACTGGCCGGCCTGTGTGGCCAGGGCATCGACGGTGCGCGGGCCCTCGCAAAGCAAGTCCAAGAGCTCGAGGCGACGAGGATTCGCGACCGCCTTGCCAATCCGCGCGAACTGCTCGTAGATCTCGTCCTTGTACTGACGCCCAGGCGGCTTAGCCATTCGGACCCTTCTCCAATGATCCTAGAATCATTGGACTATAGTAGCATCGTCTTGCCGGCAAGGCGCCGCTGATCTCCCACTGGATCCCGCCGGTGCAGCACCCGCAAGGAACAAGCCGCAATGAGCCAGGCCAACGAGCCCACCAAGCCGAAAGCGCGCCACCGCCTGGTCGAGCTCGGCATGTCCCGACCCCGAGCTGTGCTCTGGGCGTCGGCGCTGCTCGCGGTCATCTTCGGGGCGGCCACTGCCTTCGTCAGCGTCGACACCGACCCCGAGAACATGCTCTCCGCCAGCGACCCGGTGCGGGTCCGCAACGCCGAGATGCGGGACACCTTCGGCGCCGATCAGCGGATCGTCGTCGGCCTCGTCGACCCGAGGACCGCTCTCACCCCTCGGATCCTCCGGGCGGCCGATGCCCTGCGGAGGGAGATCGAGCGGTTGGACGGGGTCGAGGGCGATCAGGTGCTGTCGTTTGCGAGCGCTGCCGGTGGACAGATCGAGGTTGCCGACCGCGGCGATGTCGCTCGAATCGTCTCCGCGGTGGAGGCCAACCCGGTCCTCGCCGGCAACGTGCTCTCGAGCGACGGGACGGCGGTCGCGATCTTCGTCCCACTCGAGGCAAAGGACGAGGCCAACCAGGTCGCCGCGGCGATCGAGCGGACGATCGCCGACGATCGCACCCTCGCGGGGCTGGACAGCTACATCGCCGGGCTTCCGCTCGCCGAGGAGGCGTTCGGCAGCGAGATGTTCACCCAGATGGCGATCTTCGCGCCACTCGCCGGCCTGCTCGTCTTCGCGCTGATGCTCCTCTTCTTTCGCAGCCTGATCCTGGTTGCGGCGGGAATGGCGGTGGCGATGCTCAGCGTGATCTGGACGATGGGCCTGCTGATCGCCACCGGCAACACGCTCCACATCATGAGCTCGATGATCCCGATCTTCCTGATGCCGATCGCGATTCTCGACAGCGTCCATGTGCTCAGCGAGTTCTTCGACCGCTATCCCGCTCTGAGGGACCGGCGTGCCGCCCTCCGCGCCGTCTACGGCGAGCTCTTCCGACCGCTCACGTTTACCTCGCTTACCACCGCAGTCGCCTTCGCCTCGCTGGCGATCGCCCCGATCCCGCCGGTGCGGGTCTTCGGCGCCTTCGTCGCAGTTGGGGTCTTCCTGGCCTGGCTACTCACCCTCGTCTTTATCCCCGCCTACGTCGTCTCGATCAGCGAGCGGCGGCTGCAACGGACCCTCGGGGCCCGAAGCCAAAGCGGCGCCCGTCTCTCGGGCTGGCTGCAACGGCTTTGCGGGTTGGTCGTCCGCAGGCGCGTCGCGATCGTCGTGGCGTTCGCCGCACTCGCGCTCGCGGCCGTGCCGGGGATTACGAGCATCACCGTCAACGACAACCCGGTGCGCTGGTTCAAGAGCGGCAGCGATGTCCGCGTTGCCACAGAAGAGCTGAACGCCCGGCTGCCCGGGACCTTCAGCGCAAACCTGTTACTCGAGGCCGAGCGTCCCGGCGTGCTCACCGCCCCCGCCACGGTCCGGGCGGTCAAGGCTCTCGATGTGGCGCTGGAGTCGGAGGCTGTGGTCGGCACAGCAACCTCCTACGCCGAGCTGCCGCCGAGCACGCTCGGCGCCGGGGCGCGCGATGAACGGGCGCTGGCCGATCCGCTGATAACGCGCGACGGCAGGCGCGCCAACGTGCGGCTGCAGTTGAGCGACGGCGACAACCAGGCCATGCGGGGCGTCGTCGACTCGGTCGAGGGCCATCTCGAGTCGCGTCCGCTGCCCGACGGGGTCAGCGTCGCGTGGGCGGGCGAGACGTACCTGAACCTCGTCTGGCAGGACAAGATGGTTTCGGGGATGCTGAAAGCCTTCCTGGCCACGCTCGCGGTCGTTCTCGCTCTGATGGTGGTGCTGTTCCGCTCCCTGCGCTGGGCGATCCTCGCGATCGTGCCGGTGGTGTGGACGCTGCTGCTCGTCTACGGGGTGCTCGGCTATGCCGGCAAGGACTACGACATGCCGATCGCGGTGCTCTCGACGCTGGTCCTCGGGATCGGCGTCGACTTCGCGATCCACTTCGTGCAGCGCTTCCGCGAGATGCTCGCCGACAGAGGATCGTCGCGGGCCGCCCTGCGGGCGTTCTTCGAGGAACCGAGCAGAGCGCTCACTCGCAACGCGCTGGTGATCGCAATCGGGTTCAC
>JAUYIV010000367.1 GCA_030688105.1 Actinomycetota bacterium
GGTGTGGATCACCCCCGCGGCCACGGCGCTAACCGAGGTTCCGGAGGCCTCGACCACGCCGTAACCGGTCCGCGACAGCCCGGGGTCGATGCCGAGAACGAACATGTGTACGGGAGGTTAGAGGGCCCCGATGACACTTTCACGGCAATTGGCCGAGAGGGCAATTCGCGATACGCAATACGCGATTCGACAGAGGAATCGCGTCCCGATAGCTCAGACCCGTTCTGTCGTATTGCGAATCGCGTATTGCGTATCGCGTCTTCTAGCCTGCTACCGCCGCCAGCACCTCGTCGCTGATGTCGAAATTGGCGTACACCGCCTGGACGTCGTCCAGCTCCTCGAGAGCGTCGACCAGCCGCAGGACCGACCGAGCCGTCTCCTCGCCGAGCGGGATCGTCGCCGAAGGGATCTGGGTGATCTCGGACGACTCGACGCCGACCCCGGCCTCCTCGAGAGCCTGGCGAACGGCGCGAAAGTCGGGAGGGCTGGTGATCACCTCGAACTGGTCACCCGAGGGCCGGACGTCCTCGGCCCCGGCGTCGAGGGCGGCGAGCATCACGTCGTCCTCCGACCCCAAGGCGAGGATGTACCCCTTCTGCTCGAAGAGGTAGCCGACCGAGCCGGGCTCGCCGAGATTGCCCCCATGGCGGCCGAAGGTCGACCGGACACCAGATGCCGCCCGATTACGGTTGTCGGTGAGCACCTGGACGTAGAGAGCGACGCCGCCGGCCGCATAGCCCTCGTACCAGATCTCGTCGTAGTGGGCCCCCTCGACGTCTCCCACACCGCGCTTGATGGCCCGTTCGATGTTGTCGTTGGGAACCGAGGCACTCTTCGCCTTGTCGATGGCCTGTGCCAGCGCGGCGTTGGCCGCGGGGTCGCCGCCGCCCTGGCGAGCCGCCACTTCCACGGCTCGTGCCAGTTTGGCGAAGAGCTTGCCCCGCTGCACGTCCTTTGCGCCCTTCTTGTACTTGATGGTGGACCACTTCGAATGACCCGACATCAGGCCTCCTCGACCATCGCGAGCAGCAGAGCATGAATTCGGTCGTCACCGGTGAGCTCGGGGTGGAACGACGAGGCGAGGACGTTGCCTTCCCGGACCATCACCGGATGACCGTCGACCTCGGCGAGCACATCCACCCCTTGACCGACTTTCTCGACCCAGGGCGCCCTGATGAAGACGGCGTGCACCGGCTCCGCGATCCCCTCCACGGCCAGGTCGGCCTCGAACGATTCCGCCTGGCGCCCGAAGGCGTTCCTCTGCACGACGACGTCGAGCACCCCCAGCTGGACCTGGGGGTCGGCCTCGGTGGTCGAGCCCGAGAGGAAGATCATGCCGGCGCAGGTCCCGAACGCCGGCAGGCCCCGGCGAATCGCCGCTCGCAGGGGCTCCACCATCCCGTATCGATCGGCCAGCTTGCCGATGGTGGTGGACTCCCCGCCGGGGAGTACCAGGGCATCGATGTCGGTGAGATCCTCCGGGAGGCGCACCAGCACGACGTCGGCTCCCAGCCCCTCGAGGATCTCGGCGTGCTCACGCACATCACCCTGCAAGGCGAGCACCCCGACCCGCATCACTCACCAACCCCGTTGCTGGAGCCGGTCCTCTTCGGCGAGTCGGTCGATCTCGAGCCCCGCCATCGCTTCGCCGAGGCCCCTCGAGACCTTGGCGAGGATCTGCGGGTCGTCGAAATAGGTGGTCGCCTCCACGATGGCGCGGGCTCGCGCCGCCGGATCGGAGCTCTTGAAGATGCCGGAACCGACGAACACGCCATCGCAGCCGAGCCGCATCATCAATGCCGCGTCCGCCGGCGTGGCCAGGCCACCTGCGGCAAAGTTCACCACGGGGAGCCGCCCGGTCTCGGCGACCTCCTGGACGAGGTCGAACGGCGCTCCCAGGTCGCGAGCGGCGCTCATGAGCTGCTCACTGTCGAGGTACTGGAGACGCCGGATGCCCTCGGTGACGGTCCGCATGTGGCGCACCGCCTCGACGACATTGCCCGTACCCGCCTCGCCCTTGGTGCGGATCATGGCGGCGCCCTCGCCGATGCGGCGCAGCGCCTCGCCGAGGTCGCGACAGCCACACACGAACGGCACAGTGAACTGCCACTTGTCGATGTGGTGCGCCTCGTCCGCAGGGGTGAGGACCTCGGACTCGTCGATGAAGTCGACGCCGAGGGCCTGCATGATCTGGGCCTCGACATGGTGCCCGATCCTCACCTTGGCCATCACCGGAATCGACACGGTGGCCATGATCTCTTCGACCCTCGTCGGGTCCGCCATGCGGGCGACGCCGCCCTCGCGGCGAATGTCGGCGGGCACCCGCTCCAGGGCCATCACCGAGACAGCCCCGGCCTCCTCGGCGATCTTGGCCTGCTCGGCGTTGGTGACATCCATGATCACCCCGCCCTTGAGCATGTCGGCGAGCCCGCGCTTCACGCGATCGGTGCCCTTGTCCATGACACTCCTTGTTCTACGCACCGATTCTACCGGTCGGCCCTGTTGATGGCTCTTCGGCTCACACCTCATCGGATTAGATGTCAGATGTCAGATTTCAGATGTCAGATGCCGGTCGGCGAGCAGCCGCGGGAGGCGGGAGGCGGGCGGCGGTAAGTCATGGTTCTTCGGCTCACGCCTCATCGCGATTTCGCAATGGCGTCTCGGTAGGCGGCCAGGTACGCCTTGAGCACCACCTCGCGGCCGAACATTCGAGCCCGGGTCATTCCCCGTCGGGCGAGAGCCTGGCGCCGCGTGGTATCCGTGAGCAGCTCGACGATCACCGAGGCGAGGGCGGGAGGGTCCCCGACCGGGGCGAACGCCGCGCCGTCGCCGGCGACCGACCGGAACACCGGCAAGTCGCTCGCCACGACGGCACAGCCCGCAGCGAGGCCTTCGAGCAGGACGATGCCGAAGCTCTCCCCGCCGAGATTCGGGACCGAGAGCACGGCGGCGGCCGCGAGCTCCGCTCGTTTCTCGTCGCCCTCCAGCCGGCCGAGGAACTCGACTCCGTCCGGGCCACGGTCGCGGGCCGACCCCACGACGCGCAGGGTGGCCTCGGGTACCGCTCGCCGGACCAGGGGCCATGCTTGGAGGAGCACGTCGAGGCCCTTCCGGGGTTCGTCCCGTCCGAGGAACATCACCCGTGACGCCTGGCGCTCTCCCAGCGGCCGGTAGTCATCGAGGTCTATCCCATTGGGGATGATTCGGATGGCGTGCAGTCGACTCACCGCCGAGGCGGCCACCGCGCTGACCGCGGTGACCACCGCGAGGCGCTTGGCGGCGAGATCGACGAGAGCTCCGGCCGCCCGATAGGCCGATCGAACCACCCGGCTCGGGTCGGCATGGAACGTCCCCACCTTGGGTGGGGTGTCCGCCAGGAGCGCTCCGAGGGACACCATCGGCATGAAGGGCTCATGGATGTGCACGACCTCGGCATCGGAGACGGCATTGGCGACCCGGCGCACGGCGCGCGGGTCCACGGAGATCGGGGCAATGGACCGGTTGGCCGGCAACGATCGGAACGACCCGACCGACCTCGTCCCCTCCGGGCCCCCCTCGCCGGGCGCCACCGCCCACGCCTGGTGGCCTTCTTCCCTCAGCCAGCCGATGATCCGAGTCACCTGGTCCTGGACCCCGCCGGAGGCGTCGAAGGCGTACGGGCAGATGACGGCGACCTTCATGCCGCCGGCCGGTCGCTCGGCCAGTTCGGCAGGATGAGGTGCCACTGCTCCGGAGCGCGGCGGATGACGTCCTCGACCACACCGGCCAGGCGCCTGACTCCTGCGGCGATCCTCTGCTCCTGGTCCTCGAGTTGGGGGATCTCGAGGGGCTCCCTCACCTCGAAGACATGCCCGGCGCCTTTGGCGAAATAGGTCCCGACGGGGAGCAAGATCGCCCCGGTCCGGTCGGCGAGCGCGATCGGTCCCGCCGGCAGTGTGGTCTCCTCACCGAAGAACTCAACGGGCACGCCGGTGCCCTTGATGTCACGGTCGCACAGCAAGGCGATCACCCCTCCCTCGCGGAGCCGCTGCAACAAGTCCCGGGTGACCGAGCCTCCTTTTCGGGCGATCACCACGTCGATCGACAGCATGCCCCGCATGGCGATGAACCACTCGACGATCCGCTCGTTCCCGAGCTCCTCGGCCACCGCCAGGACCCTGGCGTCCTCATCGGCGGCGCGTAGACCGGCTATCTCCCAGTTCCCTATGTGCGGCAATGCCACCACCACCCCCTTGCCGCTGCGGACCGCAGCGTGGAGATGCTCGATCCCATCGAGCCTGGTCCTGGAGAGCACTGCCTCGCGCCGGCGCGGGCGCATCCAGAAGGTCTCCGCCCAATACCGGCCGTAATAGCCGAACACCCGGCGAGCCGAGCGGCGGACATCATGACCCGGCCCGAGCACCCGCCGCTGATGGCGCATCGCCATCGCGAAACGGTCGCGGGCGATGAACGAGGCGATCCAGCCGACGGCGTAGCCGAGGCGGCGCATCGCCGGCTCGGGAAGCAGGCCGAAGAGACCCGAGAGCACCCGGTATGCGTAGTAGCCGGCGGCCAGCTTCACGTGTCCAGCTGGGCCCAGGTGCGATAGAAGCGCTGCATCACCGTGATCCACGAGAGGATCGCGAGGATCCAGATGGTCGCGACCAAGGTGGGCAGCCCGATGCCTTCCAGCCCGACGCCGAGCCCGAATACGATGAGGCGCTCGGCGCGGCCCATGAGCCCTCCCTTGCCCTGCAGGCCCTCACCCTCGGCCTTGGCGCGCATGTATGGGATCAGAAGCGAGCCGCACACTGCCAGGAGTGACAGGAGCACCAGAGTGGCTTCGGCCCGCCTTCCCAGGTAGAAGGCCAGCCCGGTCCACGCCGCCACTTCGCCGAGAC
>JAUYIV010000370.1 GCA_030688105.1 Actinomycetota bacterium
GACTCGTAGGCGCATGCGCCCGCGGCGGCGGCGAGCGTCAAGGCCATGACGAGGGGAAGCACCCGACGGGACATCCGGCAGGAGGGTATACCGGGTTCGCCCGCGAAGGGTTCAGAGTCGGGCTCGACGAGACGGGCGGTCCGCCGCTGCCGGAACGGGCGCGCGCCGGCTGGCGCACCGGCGCTGCAAGACTGCACGCTGCATGCTGCAAGGTGCACGCCCCATCCCCCGACTGCGTGCGTTCGCCCCTCTCGTGTCTGCGATGCTCCTCGCCGGCGGATGCGGAGGCTCGTCCGCTCCTCCCGACCCGGGAGTGCCGGACGCCCGAGCCGGGGAGGTCGTCTACGGCACCGCATGCATCGCCTGCCATGCCGCCGACGGGGAGGGAATCCCGGGGTTGGGAAAGCCACTGGCGAACTCGGAGTTCATCGCCGGGATGACGGATGACGAGCTGGCGCGCTTCATCGTCGTCGGCCGAGGTACCACGGACCCGGAGAACACCAGCGGGATCGCCATGCCCCCCCGAGGCGGAAGGCCCAACCTGAGCGACGCCGACGTCTACGACGTGCTGGTTTATCTGCGCACCTTGCAGGACGCGGGGAGCTGAGCACCTCCGCCGGGTGTCTACCTGCGGGTTCCCCAGCGCCTCACCCGCACCCTGCGATGGCCGACCGCAGAGCGGTCCGAGGTCCAGGGCGCGTAGGGAGCCATGGTCAGCACGGCGAGGCTCAGGAGCACCGTGTCGTAGTTGACCCTCCACCCGGAGAAGTCTCGCCATGCCTGTTCGCGGTCCTCCTTGAGAGGGATGCCGGCCGCCTCGAGGCGGCCGACCGCCTCATCCCACTCGGACCGGGCAATCGAGATCGGGTCCATGGGCTCCGGCTCAGGTTTGTACTCGATGCCGTAGAAGTCGGCGATGTGGCGCAGGGACAGGTATCCGGCGCGGAGCATCAAGGCAGCTTGTGGCTCATTCGGAACCTCGATGGTGGAAAGGCTGAGTGCGGCGGCATCGAGCACGGTGCCCGCGGCCGACACCCAGTGGCGGTCCGGTTGAGGCGACCGGTAGAAGGCGAGGACCGGATAGGTCGTGTGGCTCTCCTCCACCGCGGCGAACCAGTTCTCCCAATCCCGCCAGCTGTCACCGAGACGGCCCACCCATCCGATGCGGTGGGCGCGTTCCAGCATCTCGATAGCCGACGGGGGACTCCCGGCGCGCGACTCGAGCAGCGCCACGAGCCGCTCGCGGTCGGCGAACGCCGCGTACATCGTCGGCAGGTAAGTGATGAGCAGGGCGAGCATGCCGATGCCGAGAGCCGCCTCGGTGAAGGCGACGGCGCGGGCTTCGGTCCCAGCCACGGCGGCGAAGCCGAGCGTGAGCAGCGATGACCCCGACTTGTGGAACGCGTCGGCCCAGCCGCCCTGTGCAATCGCCTGGAACACCAGGGTGTACCCCGCTCCGAGGAACAGGATCCACAATGCCGCCAGCGACAGCAAGGCAGTCGGGGCGAAGTAGGCCATCACCCGGTCGACCCAATCGAACGACGGCCGCAGCCGAGAAACCACCCGGAAGGTGTACCGCGTGGCCCGAAACACGATCCTGCTGAGGAAGCTCTGCGCCGACCGAGGCAGGATCACCGTGCGCACCGCCGACGAGACCGTCAGGAGAATGGCGGTCACGCCGACGGCTCCGAGCAGGATGCGTTCGAGCACTGATATGCGAGCCTATCGGGCGTACGCTGGCCCCATGGACACTCCAACCGAGATCACCTGCCCCGAATGCCAGGGCACGGTTCACCGGGTGAGCTTCCCGCCCGAGGAAGGATTCGAGCCCGGTGACGTGGTCGCTTACGTCTGCGAGGACTGCGGAGCGCGGTTCGACATCGTGGTCGAGGAGACCGAGGACGAGCCCCCAAGCGGCGGCATCGCTTGAGTTCGTGGCTCTTCGGCTGACGCCTCTCCGAGGGGGAGGAGGGCGACCGGAGCTGCGACCCGGAGACGTTTGCCCGTCGCCCGTTGCCCGCAAGAATCAAGAGTCAAGAAGAGAGCTGCGGCCTATTCGGCCGCACCTCCTCGGTAGACTCGATTACTCACCGGACCAGGGGGACAGAGGCAGTGAAGCGATGGTGCAACCTCCTGCTCGCCGTCGGTGTGTTCGGCCTGATGGCCATCGCACCGCTCGCTGCGGCAGGAGGGTCAGCAGACGAGGTGGTGGTCGATCTCTTCGAGTTCATCCCGGAACAGTTCCGGGACGACTTCGAAGACCGCAACGCTGATGGGATCCCGGACCTGAAGGAGGTCCCGCCTGAGGGGATCGCCGGGATCTGGGACGACCAGTTCGGCGAAGTCGAGGAGAATGCCTTCATCGCCGCGGTCGGCTCCGAGTCATTCGACACCGACGACAAGGGATCGAGCCTCACCGGTCCATGCAAGGGTGTGGCGATCTCCTACGACGCCGACGGCCTCTCCGTCGACGCCATCGTGGACCGAGGAGGGCCCGAGCCGCTCCTCGACATCTACGGCAACCAGAAGATGACCAGGAGCAACCCGTTCAACGTCGACACCAGGGGCACCTTGGTCTACTTCGGGTCCAGCCAGCCCGAGACGTTCCACGACCATCGATGGTTCCTCAAGGCGGAGGGGGTGTTCAAGGACGACGGAGGCGACCCAAACCCCCGCGACAAGAACCGCAATGCCGGTTCCGTGGACTTCGGGAGCCTGCTGCCATTCCCATTCACCGCACTCATCGCCGCCGAAGGTGCCTGGGTCGACGGGTGGGGAGCAGGTGAGCTGCCCGACATGGAG
>JAUYIV010000396.1 GCA_030688105.1 Actinomycetota bacterium
CTGAAATCTGAGATCTGACATCTGAGATCTCAGATCTAGTCGTACACCCCCACCAACCAGCACTTCCCCTCTCTCACCTCGCAGAGGAATGCTCCTGCCGAGGTGACGATCTGATAGCGGTCGGCGGCCTGCTCACCTTCCCACCATCGCCCGGTGCGCCGCCATGGACCCGCCCAGGCCAGGACCGGCTCCCATCGGCTGCTCAGGCGGACCCGGGTGGGGAAGCCGTCGTCCCACTCGACCTCGAAGGGCCGGGGCTCGGGAGGCACCAGGGAGGGTGAGGGCTCGGGAACCCGTCCCGGCCACGGCGCCTGCGGGTCGAGCCCGGGAGCACCCGGCTCCTCCCCCCACCGATACCAGTGGACCCGCTCCCCCGGGTCGCGGCCCCCCTGGGGCATCGCCTGGAGCACCGCATCGGGCCCGATCAAGCCCTGCGCCCGGCTCAGGGCCCGCCGGGCGTCGTCCTCCGAGGCTGCGTCCTCCCCGAGGCGCAACTGGCGGCCCCGATCCGACAGGTCGGCCGGCGCCAGCCGGAGCCGGACGATCCCCCCGGGTACCCCGCCCGATTCGACCCAGGCCCGGATCTGCCAGCGGACCCGCTCTGCCAGCTCCTCCTCCGAGAACGGATGGGCGCTGCGCCAGGTACGGCTGCGCAGCTCCCCGAGAGCCGACTCTGCCTCCACCTCCACCCGATGGGGCATCCCGCCGGTGGGGGCCACCGCCTCGAGGAGCCTGCCCGCCAGCGCCCGCGCCGCAAAGGCTGCCCGCTCGAAGTCCTCGAGAGGGGGATCGAAGAGATCCACTGCCACGATCTCGTCGGGGATCCGCCGGGGGCTGACCGAACGATCCTCGCCGCTGGCGATGCGGTGCGCCTCCAGTCCCGCCGGCCCGAACCGGGAGGCGATCGCCGCCCGCGGCAGCGAGGCGAGTTCTCCGAGGGTCCCCACCCCCAGCCACCGGAAGGTGTCGACCAGCTCGTCGACCCCGAGCGTGGATACGTCGAGCCCGGCGAGGAATCGGGAGGTGTCTGCCACGATCAAGGGGCCGTCCACGGCGGCCTCTGCGGCCAGCCGGGCGGCGAAGGGCCCGTCGGCCAGCCCGAAGCGGCCCCCCGGCGCCGTCGCCTCCACCGCAGCCGCCATCTTCCCGACGAGTGCCTCCTCGGACCCGTAGTAGCGGACCGCACCGGCGGTGGACATGTAGGCCAGGCCGGGCGCCGCCAACTCCATGCGGGGCACCACGTCCTCGATGGCGCGAGCGACTGGTTCGAAGGCAACCACTTCGGCGCCCGGGTCGGCGACCAGCGTGACCGCGTTGGGGCAGAGCGCCTCGGCCTCGCGCCGGCGCATGCCGATTTGGACCCCGGCGGCGACGGCGTCCGGGGTGGCGGCCACCACCAGCCCGGCGTCGTCGACGACCTGGCAGGGCCTATCCGGCGGCGAGTCCGGACGGCGCAGCGGCCAGTCCGGGAACCAGATGCACAGCGTGCGAGCCATCGTCCTCCATCTCCACGACCTGCTCGATGCCCCGGGCGCCCTTACCCGAGGCGCGGAGAGTGATCCGGCGCCGTAGCAGGGCCCCGTGGCCGCGGTCCACCCCCTCCCAGCGGACCCCCGCCGCCTCGATCCGTAGGTGGAGCATCCCGGCGGGGAGGTCCCCCGAGACCGGGCGGAGGAGGAGGGCGGCGCGACGTGCCCGCGACAACGCGGCGAGACGGCGCAGATCGGGGTCACCGACGCCCGGAGGCACCTCGGCGAAGACCACGGGAAACCCCTCGAGGAGGGAGGCGGTCACCTGGAGCCAGGCCCGCCGATCCGGGCAGCGGATCACTACGAGACGCTCCGGCTCGACCCCCACCTCCCAGGCGGCCAGAGGGCACAGCCAGCCGCGGACATCGACCGCGGCGACCATCCTGCTGCCGGAGGGGGCGGCGAGGAGGCTCAGACCGAGGCGGGTGAGGCCGGATCCGGGCGGACCGACGAGGCCGAGCACCCGTCCCGGCTCCGCCTGGATGGTGAAGGGCGCGACCGGCTCGAAGTAGGGAGCGCTCGCGGCGCCGGCGAGGAGAGATGCCCGATCCAAGGGCACTCGATCCTACCGAACATGTGTTCGATCGGCAAGAGCCGGGCTCTTCTCAGACGCATTGCGTTTCGATATGCTGAACGCATGACACAACTGGTCACCCGGATTGACGAACGCCTCGCTTCCCTCGTCGACGAGCTCGTCGCCGACGGGGTCGTCGAGTCCCGGTCCGACGCGGTCCGCCGCGGGCTCATGGTCCTGGTCGACCGACATCGCCGTGATCGCACAGCCGACGCCATCGTCCGCGGGTACACGAAGCAACCTCAGACCGACGACGATGCCGCCTGGACCGACGAGGCCACGATTCGCATGATCGGTGACGAACCATGGTGACGCCCGCTCAGGGCGACATCTGGTGGGCGGAGGCGGAAGACAAGCGGCGGCCGGTCCTGGTGGTCACACGCACCGAGGCAATCCCGGTGCTCAACTGGATCCTGGTGGCCCCGGTCACCCGGACGGTCCGGGGCATCCCTACGGAGGTCGCCCTCGATACCGACCAGGGGCTGCCCTACCCATCGGTCGCCTCCTTCGACAACCTCCAACCGATCCGAAAGAGCTTTCTCACCCAACGGGTCGGTGCACTGGGTCAGGCGCGTGCGGCGATCTGTCGAACACTCTCGGCTCTCGCCGACTGCTGAAACAGGGCCACGCCACCCTCCGTCGCCGCCTGCGACCGATCAACCTCCCCGCGAAGGCGCGGGAGGACGCAGACCGGGGCCCTTCGGACACCCATGCGTGGCCTGGCTTGCTGAAAGCTGGTGGCTGGAGGCTGGAAGCTCCTCAGCCGCCCATGTCCTCCACGATCTGCTCCAGCTCGCTCTCGCGCTGGTTCACCTGATCGGCCACGTCCCGGGCCCGTTCGACGTTCTCGGTGACGAGCCCGCTGCCTCCGTCATCCTGGCCGGCGGGCACCGCCGGTTCGCCACCGCAGGCGACGGCGACAACGAGCAGGGCGGCGACAGCCGAGCGAATCCGCATTCCGACCTATCGGCACGTAGGGGAGCTCGATTGAACGCGAGAAGGCCCGCGGCCCTCCTGCTGGAGGCTGGAGGCTTCCTAGAGGCCCCCCTAGAGGCTCCCCTAGATTCCCGACTCGAAGTCGTCCTCGAAGGAGACGACGGTGCGGCCCGGCTTCGACGAGCTCTCGCTCGGCTTGGCGGTGCGGTCCCCGCCGCGGTCCCGGCTGCCCCGGTCCCGGCTGCCCCGGTCCCGGTCGCCGCCGTCACGGCCGCCGCGCTCGCGCGGTCCGCGGTCCCGTCCCCGGTCCCGGTCGCCGCGATCTCGGCTCTCGCCGTTGCCTTCGCTGTGCGCCTGTGGAGCCGACCCGCCATCGCCAGAGGGCACCTCGGCTCCGGCGACATCGAGGCTGACCTTGCCACGATCGTCGATCTCGCGGACCACGACTTGGATCTTGTCGCCCAGCGAATACACGTCCTCGACGTTGTCGATCCGCTTGCTGCCGCCGATCTTCGAGATGTGCAGCAGACCGTCTCGCCCGGGCAGGATGTTGACGAAGGCGCCGAACTTGGTGATGTTCACCACCTCGCCCTCATACTCCTTGCCGACCACGGCCTCCGGCGGGAAGGCGATCTGGAGCACCCATTCCTTTGCCTTCGCCAGCGCCTCGCCATCGGTGGCGCCGATCCGGACAGTGCCGTCGTCGTCGATCTCGAGAGTGGCGCCGGTCTTCTCCTCGATCTCGCGAATGATCTTGCCCTTGGGGCCGATGATCTCGCCGAGCTTGTCCTTGGGGACCTGCACCGCCTCGATACGCGGAGCGTTGGGGCTGAGCTCGTCCCTCGGCTTCGAGATGACCTTGTTCATCTCACCGAGGATGTGGAGCCGTGCGGTCCGCGCCTGTTCGAGGGCCTGCGACAGCACCTCGGCCGGCAGCGACTCGATCTTCGTGTCGAGCTGCATGGCGGTGATCACATCTGCGGTCCCGGCGACCTTGAAGTCCATGTCGCCGAGGGCGTCTTCGGCTCCCAGAATGTCGGTCAGGGTGACGAACTTGCCGTCATGACCGATGAGGCCCATCGCCACACCGGCTACCGCGGCCTTCACCGGCACACCGGCATCCATCAGCGACAGGCTCGAACCACACACCGACGCCATCGACGAGGACCCGTTGCTCGCCAGCACCTCGGAGACGAGGCGGAAGGCGTAGGGGAACTGGTCGGCGGTCGGGATGATCGGCAGCACCGCCTTCTCGGCGAGTGCGCCGTGACCGATCTCGCGCCGCTTCGGGCCCCGCATGAAGCCGACTTCACCAGTCGAGAACGGCGGGAAGTTGTAGTGGTGCATGTACCGCTTCGACTCTTCCATCGAGATGGTGTCGAGCATCTGCTCCATCCGCAGCATCCCCACCGTGGTCACGTTGAGCACCTGGGTCTCCCCTCTCTGGAAGAGACCGGAACCGTGGGCCCGGGCGACCACGCCCGTCTCCACGGTGATGGGACGGACGTCGGTGACCCCGCGCCCGTCGAGCCTCACCCCGTCATCGATGACCCGCTGACGCATGATCTTCTTGGCGACGGACTTGAAGGCGCGCTTGGCCGCGGCATGGTCCTCGTGCTCCTCATCGATGCCCGCCTCTGTGAGGACGGCGGCGAAGGCTGCCTCTTCCGCAGCGCTGCGCTCCTGCTTGCCCTCGATCCGGTACACCTCGGAAAGGCGGGAGCGGGCAATGGAGTCGATCCGGCCGTAGAGCTCCTCGGTGTAGTCGACGACCACGGGCCAGTCGACCTCGGCGATCGCGACCTGCGAGCGGAGCTCGACCTGGGCGTCGAGCAGAGCGGCGATGTGCTGCTTGGACTCCTCGAGACCTCTGGCGACCGCGGCCTCGTCGGTGGGCGCCTGACCCGCCTCGATGAGCCGAAGAGCGTCCTCGGTGGCCCCGGCCTCGACCATGGCGATGGCGACGGCCCCCTCGGCGTTGCGCTTGCCGGCGACCACCAGGTCGAACACCGACTCGTCCAACTGCTCGAAGGACGGCATCGGTATCCACTCGCCGTTCGAGTAGGCCATTCGCACCGCGGCGATCGGGCCCTCGAAGGGGATCGGGCTGACCATCAGCGCGGCGGAGGCCGCGTTCAGGGCGATGACGTCATAGGGGTTGACCTCGTCGACCGACATGACGGTGGCGACGACGTGGGTTTCGCATCGGTAACCGTCCCGGAACGAGGGACGGAGGGGCCGGTCGATGAGGCGGGAGGACAGGATGGCCCGTTCGGTGGGACGACCCTCACGCCGGAAGAACGACCCGGGGATCTTCCCGGCTGCGTACATGCGCTCCTCGACGTCCACGGTGAGTGGGAAGAAGTCCACTCCCTCGCGGATCCGCCGGGAGGCGGTTGCGGTGGCGAGCACTTCGGTGCCCCCCACCTTGGCGACCACGGCGCCGTCGGCCTGCAAGGCCAACTTCCCCGTGGTGAATTCGATCTCGACAGCACCAATGGTGGTGCGTGCGGATACTTCGGACACGCTCTCTCTTTTCTGTTGCGGAGAGCGGGCCGTCAATTACCAGTGGTCACGCCTCGAAACGGGCCGAGAGGTGGCAACTAGCAACTGACGAGGCCGCTCTCCTTTCGTGTTTACCTCCCCATGCAACCACGAATCGCGACAAGGCGCGATTTCGTCAGCGACGGAGACCGAGACGGGCGATGACCTCGCGGTACCGCTCGACGTCCTGCCTTCGCAGATAGTCGAGCAGCCGGCGACGCCGGCCCACCATCATCAAAAGGCCACGGCGGCTGTGATGGTCCTTGGCATGGACCTTCAGATGCTCGGTGAGATCGTTGATCTTCTCGGTGAGCAGCGCCACTTGGACCTCGGGCGCACCCGTGTCCGTGGCGTGTTTGCCGTACTCGGCGACGATGGTCTTGGTGTCCTTCATGGGAAAGCGCCGGAGGACTTGCTCCAGCGACGCGAACTGTAACAGGTCGGGCCACCCCAGAATTCCGCGCAACTCCCGCGGGCGACGCCCAACGGCCAACGGCCAACGGCCCACGGCCCACGGCCAGAAGCTTTAGGCCGTCTCGAGCGCGTCGGGCGACACGCGTGGGCTGTGGCCGTTGGCTATCTGGAGTAACGGCCCAGCAGCGTTGCCTCGGCCAGCACATGGCCCTCTATCGCTTCGAGGAGCGAAGCCTTGTTCGCCCCCGCCTCCAGGCCCAGCCGGACATCGAGCGCATAGACGGTGAAGAAGTAGCGATGCGAGCCGCTCGGCGGGCACGGTGGCTCATAGCCGGGGCTGCGGGACGAGTTGACCCCCGGCGTTCCCAGGCTCGCCACGCCCTCGGGAATCGTGTCCATCATGGGGATGTCGTACGCCACCCAGTGGTCGTAAGTGCCCGATGGCGCATCCGGGTCATCGACGACGAGAGCGAGGGCGACGGCGCCGCTGGGGATCCCGGAGATGTCGAGTCGCGGCGAGAGGCCCTCCCCGTCGCAGGTGTGGCGGGTCGGGATCCTCATCTCATGCTCGAAGGCCGAAGACGTGAGCTGCATGCCGCCCTCCCCGCGGTCTTGTGCGGTGTGCTCCGGGCGGCTAACGCTACCTCCGCCGCACGCGGCCAGAACGAGTGCGGCGACGGAGAGCACGGTTCGACAAGGTCTCATCACCCGTCAGGGTATGCCGCCGGGAGCCCCAAGGCTCACTTGGGCCAAATCCCCTGGTCGGCTCGTGCCGCCACCGGAGGACGCCAGACGGGCCAGCGGAAGGGCTCGTGACGGGGAAGATCACACGAGCCGGGATCCCACATCTCAGACACGATGCAGCGAGCCACCTCGGGGTCGTCGAGCACTTCCTCGTGTGCCTCGGAGAGCCGCGCCGGCAATCCGATCGGATCGGACCAGAAACCGTCCCACGCCGACGGGCCGTCATCGGCGGCGTTGTAGATCCGGAGACCTTCGGGGAAGTCGGAGAAGGAGGTGACCCCCGAATCGGGGTTCCTGATCACCACGACCTCCACACCCGACGCCTCGCCCAGGTGGTCCCGGGCGTCTTCACAGTCGAACCAGAGAAAGCGGCAATCCACCGGGTCGTAGCCGCCGTCGTCGGGCGCTGCGCCCCAGAACCGTCCGACGCTCTGCAACCACCCGTGCGCCTTGGTCGCCAGGGGCGGATCGAGCAGGGCGGCACCGGTCACCGCCTCGTTGGGGCCGTAGGCGCCATCGTCCCAACCGGCGACCAGGTGGGCAATGGTGGCCCCACCCTTGCTGAAGCCCACCAGGTAGATGGGGCGGCCCTCCTCGGCGACGCCGCTCAAATACGAGTTGAGCGACGATGCCGCCTCGTCGATTGACAGCTCCTGTGAAGCCACATGCGGATCCGGCAATCCCTCGGCGAACCGGTAATCGAAGAACCGCAGATCGTCATCGACCAGACCCATGAGGTCGATGAGGTCGTCGAACACGTCCTCTGCCGGCCCCTGCCCATGACCCGGGACGAACACGATGAGGCGGTCCTCCGGGGGCTGCAGCCCCAGCGCAGACCCGGGCTTCTCGCGCCGTGCGAGCAGCACCCCGAGGAGTGCAGCCACCGTGGCTGCTGCGGGGATGAGAGGATCCCCGGTGGGCTCCGACGGCTCATCCGGAGCGGTCGGGCCCTCGGTCTCGGTTGGAGCCACCGGTTGGTCCCCCGGAGCAAGGCCTAGACCTCCCAGCCACAGAGAGGCGACGACGAGCGAGATCATGACGGGGAGAGTGCGTCACGACGCGACCCGATTCAAGGGGGTTGGTCGGGTGGTCCGTTGCCCGTTGCCCGTTACCCGTTACCCGTGCCGCCCACCAGGATCTGGCGCGCCGCCTCGATGTCCCGACGGATCTGCTCCACCAGCTGGTCGACATTCTCAAACTTTCGCTCGTCGCGGATTCGGTCGACGAACCGCACCCGAAGGATCTCGCCGTAGAGGTCACCCTCGAAGCCGAGGAGATGCGCCTCGACCGTCTCGTCCGTGCCATCGAAGGTCGGCCGTACGCCGACGTTGGCCACGCCGGGGATCGATTCGTCGGCGGACCGACCGGCGGTGACGGCGTATACACCGCGCTTGGGCACCGCCACGCCGGGCGGGAGCGCCAGGTTGGCCGTCGGCACGCCAATGGTTCGGCCCCGGCCGCTCCCCTCGACGACCCCGCCCCATAGCTCGTGGGGTCGGGCGAGGGCGACGGCGGCACCGGCCACGTCACCCTCGGCGATCATCTCCCGGATCTGGGTGGACGACAACGGCCGATCCTCACCGACCAGCGGCACGATCTCGGTTCGGAAACCGAGACCGTTGCCCATCTCCCGGAGCAGGCCGACGTGCCCGGTCCGGTCCTTGCCGAAGCGGAAGTCCTCGCCCACCACGACCATTTCGGCGGCGAGGGCCCCGGCGAGGGTCTCGGTGACGAAGGTCGCCGGGCTCCACTCCCGGACTGCGGCGTCGAAGTCCAGGACCGCCACGACTTCGACGCCCTGGCTGTCGAGCAGCTCGATGCGGTGATCCAGCGACGTCAGCATCGCCGGAGCGCGGTCCGGGATCACCACCGTCAAGGGATGGGGATCAAAGGTCAGAACTCCGGGCTCGAGCCCGCACTCGGCGGCCTGATCGCGGAGGATTGCCAACACATGCCGGTGCCCGACGTGGACTCCGTCGAACACCCCGACGGCGAGGGCATGACCACTCGACCCTGCGTCCCAGCCTGAGGGATCACCCCGCAAGACCTTCACGACATGACCACCTCGGGCACGGCCCGCCTCCCGTCCGAGCGATATACCGCGAGAAGGGTCCCCTCGCCGTCGAGGATGACGTGATGCCCGGGCTCCCCGAGCCCCAGCGCCCCGGCGGGGAACACCGACCCGTGCCCCACCGCGGTCGCGGTGTCGGCGGCGACCGCCACCGACGGCAGGTCCCGCAAGCCCTCTGCCGGGGAGATCACCAGGCCGCCGATGCTTCCGGCACCGGCAGCCGCCGCGAGGTCTTCGATGGTGTGGGCGTCATCGACGCCGAGCGACCCGATCGCCGAGCGGCGAAGGGCGGTCAGGTGGGCTCGTCCGCCGAGGGCGGAGGCGATGTCGTCGGCCAGAGTGCGTACGTAGGTGCCCGAACCGCATCGAACCCGGAAGACCACCTCGGGGTACGGCCCGGGGGAGACGTCGAGGATCTCGATGTCGTGGATCTCCACCGTGGTCGCCTCGCGCTCGACCTCCTCGCCGCGACGCGCCAACTCGTAGAGACGCCTGCCATCCACCTTCTTCGCCGAGACCATCGGCGGCACCTGCAGGATCCGACCGATGAACCGCTTGGCGGTACGCCGTACGTCCCCCTCGTCGAAATGCATCTCCTCGCGCGACAGAATCGCCCCGTCGGCGTCGAGGGTGTCTGTGGCCACCCCGAAGAGCGCGGTCGCCTCGTAGAGCTTCGGCGCCTCCTGGACGAATCGGATGAGCCGGGTGGCCCGCCCCACGCCCAGGACGAGCAGGCCGGTCGCCATCGGGTCGAGCGTCCCGGCATGGCCGATCCTCTGCTCGTCCAGGAGCGACCGCGCCCTGGCGACGATGTCGTGCGAGGTCCAGCCTCCGGGCTTGTCCACCAGGAGAAAACCCTCAGCCACGGAGCTGAGCCCGGATCGACTCGACGACCTCCTCGAGCGGGGAGGTGGATGTGAAGCCGGAGGCGTTGTGATGCCCGCCTCCGCCGCGGGCGACTGCCATTGATCCGACATCGACCGCACCGCGGGACCGCAGGCTCACCTTCCAACCCTTGTCGACCTGCTTGAGCAGG
Source organism: Actinomycetota bacterium (assembly GCA_030688105.1). Classification (GTDB taxonomy): domain Bacteria; phylum Actinomycetota; class Acidimicrobiia; order Spongiisociales; family UBA11373; genus JAUYIV01. The sequence goes on from JAUYIV010000396.1 coordinate 9,849, forward strand.
GCCGCCACCCCGGCTTCCCGGGCGATCCGTATGTCGTCGATGAGGCCGTCCATGTCCTCATAGCGAGCGCCCGAGGCGGCGAGGTCTTGATGGCCGATCCAGGACCAGACCAAGCCGAGCTCCTCCTCGAGCACCGCCCGTCCCAGGACGATCGACGCCGCCTTCAGGTAGGCAAAGGGGACCGACTCGTAGACCTTCTGCCCGATCAGCTCGGGCCGGGCCCCCGCCTCGACCAGCCGGGCGGCGACCCGCAGGGTCTCAGGTGAGGTGGAAGAGTATTGAAAGCGTCCGGTGTCGGTGACGATCGCAGTCAGGAGGCAGGTCGCCACCTTCTCGTCGATCGGCCAACCCAGCTCCTCGAGCAGATACACGGCGAGCTGGCCCGAGGCGGCGACGCTGCCGTCTATCAGCTGGATGTCGCCAAAGCCCTCGTTGGTCACGTGATGGTCGACCACGATCAGGGTGCCGGCCCGCTTCGCCGACGAGCCGAGCTCGACCAGTCGATCGAACGACCCGACGTCGAAGACGACCATGACCGCCGGTTCCTCGGGAAAGGCGGAGGGCCGAACCAGCGGCTCGATGTCGAGGAACTCGAGTGAGGGCGGCACCACGAATGGCGTCCCGAACGACACCACCGCCTCCTTGCCCGCCGCCCGAGCGGCGTGGGCGAGACCGAGGGCAGAGCCCAATGCGTCACCGTCGGGTGACACGTGACAGCTGATAGCGAGAGCGTCGGCCTCACCGATCACCTCAGCCGCCTTCCGGATCTCCTCCTGGAGCATCGCTCTCATCATCCTCCTCCTCCAGGTGTCGCAGCAGCTCCTCCATCCTCATGCCGCGATCGATCGCCTCGTCGAATTCGAACTCGACCGTCGGCAGATACTTCAGGCGCACCTGGTCGCCGGTGGCCGCCCGGATGCGGGAGGAGGCCCTCCCCAGGGCCGCCGCGGTGCTCTCCCGCTGCGCGGCATCGCCGAGCACGGAATAGTAGACCCGGGCGGTCCGGAGGTCCGGGGAGGTGTCGACGCTCGTGATCGTCACGAACCCGAGGCCAGGGTCCTTGAGAAGGGCGACCTCGTCCGCGATCACCTCCCGCAACAGCTCGTTGACGCGGCGCATCCGCAGCCCGCCGCGGCTCACGTGACCTCCATTTGAGTGACGTCCATCTCGATCACCTCGATCGTCGGGTCGTTCAAGAGGGAGCGCTGGACGAGCGCCACAACCTCGTCGAGGCGTCCCGCCTGTGGCGCCACGACCGCAACCCCCAGTGTGGCGCGCTGCCAGGAGTCCTGGTGGTCGACCTCGCTCACCGACAACTCCATCGCCTTCAAGCGACGGATCACCGGCCGAAGGAGCGCCCGCTTGGTCTTGAGCGAGCGCACCTCGGACAGCCTCAGCTCGATGCGGACCGCGGCGGCGTGCATTGGGGGCAATCTAGGAGGGGCGTCCGACGGTATCGGAGTTACAGGAATCGTTGCCCGTTACCCGTTGCCCGAAAGACAATCCCTGAGCGGGGACGGGGAACGGGAAACGGGTAACGGGTAACGGCGAGGGTCGGTCCGGCGACACGAGAGAAGACCGGTCCGAGCCCGTCAGGTCCGAGCAACTTCTCGAACTTCGTACGTCTCCATGACATCTCCCTCCTTGACGTCGCGGAAGTTCTCGAGGGCGATACCGCACTCGAAACCCGCGGCGACGGAGCGGACGTCGTCCTTGAACCGCCTGAGGGAGGCGATGGTGCCGTCGTACACCACGACGCCGTCGCGCACCAGCCGGACCTTCGACCCCCGGTTGATTTCGCCCTCGGTGACGTACGAGCCGGCGATCGTGCCGAACCGCGGCGCCCTGAAGATGGCGCGCACCTCGGCCGACCCGGTGACCCGCTCGATCTCCTCGGGAGCCAGCCGTCCCACCAGCATCGCCTCGATGTCGTCGAGCAGTTCGTAGATGATCCGATAGGTCCGGATCTCGACGCCCGCCTCCTCGGCGGCATTTCTGGCGTTGGCGTCCGGCCGCACGTTGAAACCGAACACGATGGCGTTGGTCGTCTCGGCGAGGAGCACGTCGGTCTCGGTGATGCCGCCGACGGCTGCATGGATGACGGAGATCGAACCGCCTTCCCGGCCGATCTTGGCCACCGAATCGTGGATCGCCTCGAGCGAGCCGTGCGCGTCCGCCTTGACAATGATCGGCAGCTCGGCGTCGTCGGCGGTGCGGAGGTCGTCGAGAAGCTGGCTGAGACGAGCGGCCGCGGTGGGCACGAAGAGATCCCTGTCGCGCCTCTGGGTCTCGCGGTCGGCGGCCATTGCCCTGGCAGACTTGTCGTCCTCGGCGACCTCGAAGAAGTCACCGGCCTGGGGTACGTCGTCCCATCCCATGACGAGCACCGGCGTGCTGGGCCCCGCTGAGTCGACCGGCTCGCCGGCATGATCGAACATTGCCCTCACCCGGCCCGAAACCGCCCCGGCGACGAGGGCGTCGCCGCGTTCGAGCGTGCCTCGCTGCACCATGAGAGTGGCGACCGGCCCGCGGCCCTTTTCCAGCTGGGCCTCGATGACCGTCCCGGAGGCCGGTGCCTCGGGGTTGGCGGAGAACTCCTCGAGCTCCGCGATCAGCCCGATGTACTCGAGTAGCTGCTCGACCCCCTGACCGTCGAGCGCCGACACTTCGGCGCTGACGACGTCGCCGCCGAGCTGCTCGACGATGATTCCGTGCTCGGTGAGCTGGGCCCGGACGGTCGTGGGGTCGGCGGTCGGGAGGTCGATCTTGTTGATGGCTATCACGATGGGCACGCCGGCCGCCTTGGCGTGGTTGATCGCTTCGACCGTCTGCGGCATCACCCCATCGTCGGCGGCGACGACCAGCACGACGATGTCGGTGACCTCGGCGCCGCGCGCCCGGAGCGACGTGAACGCCTCGTGACCGGGGGTGTCGATGAATGTGATCTTCTTGTCCCCCACCCGCGCCTGATAGGCACCGATGTGCTGGGTGATCCGGCCGGCCTCGCCGGCGACCACGTTGGCGCGCCGAATCGTGTCGAGGAGTTGCGTCTTCCCATGGTCGACATGGCCCATCACCGTGACGACGGGTGGGCGGGGCTGCAGGTCCCCGGCGGCATCCGCAAACTCGCGCTTGGGCCTCACGAGCGGCGCCTCGGCCTCGGTTGCCGGGACTTCGGCGGCCTCTACGGTCACGTCGTATCCCAGCGCCTCGCCGACCACGGTCAGCAGCTCGAGCGGAATCGGCTGAGTGGCTCCGGCCATCTGGCCGCGGGTGATCAGCTCCCGCACGACGATGCCCACCGGCCGCCTGGTGAGGTCGGCGAAGTCCTGGACGGTGATCCCCGCGGGTACGGTCACCGATCGACGCGGCTGAGGACCCTGGTCAGCCTGAGGACGGCCCTTGCGCTTGCCGGCCTTGGCCCCCTTCTTGTCCCGCTCCGCGCCCTCCTCCTCGCCATCATCCTCGACATCCTCATCCTCGAGGGCATCCCCTTCGAGGTCCGCAGCCGGGGCTCCGATTCCCTCCGCCTCGGGCTCGGCTGCGGGTGCCGCGGGAGGAGCGGACTCCTCCTCGTACGACAGCTTCACGAGTGCGGCGTCGTCGTCGGACAGCCCCGATGAGGCCGTGGCGACGCCGAGGC
>JAUYIV010000397.1 GCA_030688105.1 Actinomycetota bacterium
GACTCGACTCCGACGAAACGGCGGCTGATGCGGAGCTCTTCGTGCAGCTTCTGCACCTGTGGGACGGTGGGTAGGTAGGAGCAGAGGATCCCACCCGGGGCTAGCGCCAGGGCGGCCGGCTCGACCACCGACCACGGCTCGGGAAGGTCGAGGACGATCCGGTCGGGCGCGTGGTCGGGCAACACCTCCTCGACCAGACCTTCGACCAGCATCAGGTTCTGCGGAAGCTCACCACCCATGAAGCGGGCGATCGTGCTGCGGGCGTGCTGGAGGTGATCGCCGCGTCGCTCGACACTGACGACCCTGCCGGCAGGCCCGACGGCGCGCAGCAGTGCCATGGTGAGCGCCCCCGAGCCGGTTCCGGCTTCGACGACGACATGGCCCGGCGCGACGTCGGCCCAATGAACGATCGGGCCCAGGTCCTTGGGGTACACCACCTGGGCACCGCGCGGCATCTTCAGCACGAAGTCGGCGAGCCGGGGGCGCAGGGCGACGAGCCGCGCTCCGGCGGCAGTCCAGATGACATCACCCGGCACTGCCCCGATCAGCTGGTCGTGCGCCACGACTCCGGCGTGGAACTGGAACGAGCCTCCGGGGCGCAGGTCCACCAGATAGCGCCGGCCGCGATTGTCCACGAGAAGGCAGGGATCACCCGCGGTGAATGCCTGCGTCACCGCCCGAGCAACGCCAGGAAGGGCAGGATCAGGGCAAGGATCATGGATACCGACACGATGATCACCATGACCTTGACCATGCGCTCGCGGTTCTGGAACATGTCGGTTGGGACTCTAGGAGTCAAACCTGAACCGTCGAGCGGCTGTCCAGGTCCTCGGGCTCCTAGAGTCCGACAATGGGCTTCATCGGCTCCGGGACCCGGCGACTTCTCAACGGCATCCGCGTCGGCGATCCGAAGCTGGTCCTCTGGGGCGCGGCGATCGCCGCCATCGGCCTGGTGCGTCGCCTCGGCCCGCCCAAACGCCAGCTGGTCTACTCACGGAACCTGAAGAAGGGCGAGGCGATCAAGATCCGGCTGGCCAGGCCCTCCTCCCCCGCGGAGCCGGGCGGACTCAGGACAGCCGGTAGACCTCGACCCGGGCCGATCCCTTCTTGCCCTTGCGGCGGCCCAGCAGGTACACCACCAGGAGCAAGCCGACCACGCCGACGGCGGCGAGAACGACCGTGTTCTTCGCCCCATGGGCGGTCTCCTCGATGACGCCCTGGATCTCCCTGAGCTTGGCCTCGAGGTCGGCGCGTTCGACACTCATCGGGTCGCCCTCCACATCACGAGTCCGGTCAATGCCAGAAGCCCCAGCGCTGCCGCCAGGTAACCCACCCCGCTCCAGATGACCCCGTCGGGCATCACCGAGAGGATGAGACGTAGGCCGGCCACCGCGATCAACAGGCCGGCAAGGATGAAGAGGAGCGAGGCAATGAAGCTGAGCCCGGCGACCCGCTTGAGCGCTCTCGCCGGCTCGATGGCCTGTTCGCGGAGGTACTGCTTGGCGAGTCCGATGAACTCGCCGATCATGTCGGGAATCTCGCGGGGCGATGCCATCTAGTCGCTCCTTCCCAGGACGGCCCGCAGCAGGGCCGTTTCACGCTCCAACACGGTGATCTCCCGCCGGATCCGCTCGACCGCGTCTCCCGCCTCGAGGATGTCCTGAACCTCGGGCCAGGTGATCTCCAGATGTGAGGCTACCTGATGGGATGCGGGCACCGGATCGCGGTGGATCGTCACCAGCACGTCACCGCCGATTCCGGCCTCGGCCTTGGCGGCCATGTAACGCCGCAGGGCGCGTTCCACCGAATCGACCAGCTCGTGCGCACCCGGTCGCTCCTCGGCATCGATGAGGCCGACCGACGCCTCGTCTCCATCCGGGTGGACGGAGACAAGCGTCTCACCGACGAGTTCCAGGACCACGCGATCGTCGCCTTCCCGTCCGATACCGTGGATTCGGGACGCGGTGCCCACTCTGCCGATTGAGCCGTCGGGCTGCTCGAGCACCACGACCACCCGCTCCCCCATCACCAGATCGGCCCGGGACGTCCTGACCGAGTGACGCGTGCCGGGGATGAGCACTCGTCGGAACCGAAGCAGGGGCAGGATCTCCATGCCTACGACTCGCCCTCCAGGATCGCCCCAGCGGCTTTGAGGACCGCCATCGCTTCCGCGGCCCCCTTCCATCCGAGCGAGGCCGTCTTGAGGTCTTCGAGGTCCTTGTAGACGCTGAAGAAGTGCTCGAACTCGCGCAGCAGGTGCGCCGGCAATCCCTCCAGGTTCTCGACCGCCCCCCACAGGGGGTCGCGCGCCGGCACCCCGAGCACCTTGTGATCGGGCAGGCCTTGATCCTCCATGAGGAAGAGGCCGATGGGTCGGATCCGAATGCGGCAGCCGGGGAATGTCGGTTCGGTCACGATCGCCATGGCGTCCAGCGGATCGCCGTCTTCGGCGGTCGTATCGGGGATATAGCCGTAATCCGCCGGGTAGCGGGTGGCGGTAAAGAGCATCCGGTCGAGGTAAACGAGGCCGGTCTCCGGATCGGTCTCGTACTTGTTCCGGCTGCCCTTCGGGATCTCGACGACCATGGTCACGAGCATTGGCCCACGGTAACGGTCCGCCGGGGATCCAGGGCCTACGTCCCGACGCCGGTGCCGGGGGCCTCGGCGGTACGGGCGGTAACGTGCCCGGCTGTGAGTTCGCCGGCGCCCGCCGCTCGTCGCAATCTCTGGCCGCTCGTCGGCGGCCAGTCGATCTCCTTGTTCGGCGACTACCTGGCCTTCTGGCTGGTCCTCCCGGTCTTCGTTCGCGACGCCACGTCGTCTGCCACGCAGTTGGCGCTGCTGAACGCCATCGAGACGTCGGCGATCCTCGGGTTCGGCTTCCTCGCCGGCGTCCTCCTCGACCGGGTGCGAGTTCGACGGGCGCTCGTCCTCGCCGACGTGGCTCGCATGGTGGCGTTCGCCCTGCTGGCGGTGGCCGTTGCCGCCGATGCCGGCGAGGTGTGGATGGCGTTCGGTGTCGCCTTCGTCGTGGGCTCGATGAGCACCGTGTTCGACTCCGGGCTGGAGAGTTACATGCCGACGGTGTTGACCGACGACCTGCTCGTCAGGGCCAACACCGCCATTTGGGTGAGCCGCAACCTCGCCCAGACCGGGGGATTCGTCGCCGCCGGATTCATCATCGCCGGGAGCGGCGGCATTGCGGTCGCGTTTGCCCTCGACGCCGCCACCTACGCGGCCTCGATCATCGGACTCCTGCTCCTACGGGAGGTGCGGCCTCGTCCCCCGGTGGAGTCCGAGCCGGTTTGGCCGGCGATACGCACCGGGCTGAGAGCCCTGTGGGCGTCGGCTCCATTGCGCTGGGCCACCGGGGCCGCCGCCCTGGCCAACCTGGCCTTCGCTCCGCTAGCCGCCGTGATGACCCTCTACGCCGAGGCCGAGCTGGGGATCGACTCGGATCGCACCCTGGGGATCTTCTTCGCCGGCTTCTCCCTCATCGGGGCATTGGGGCTCACCCTCGCCCCACGGATCGTGCGCGTCATCGGCCTGGGCCGCTCCGTCGTCGTCGGTGGGTTCGTCTTCGGCGGAGGAGCCATCGGTGCCGGCCTGGCCTCCGGCGCCTGGGCGGTGATCCCGTTCGGGATCGCCATGGCCGGCGTCTCCGTGATCCAGATCGCCTTCGTCACGCTTCGGCAGCGCCTCACCGCGCCCGAGACCCGGGGACGCGTGATCGCCGCCTCGCGCACCATCGCATACGCGGGGTTGCCCATCGGGACGATCGTCGGTGGGGGTCTCGGAGACGTCGTCGGGCTGCGTCCCCTCTTCGTCGGGAGCGGGCTCGTCATCGCCGCCATCGCCGCGTCCCTGGTACTGGGACCGCTCTGGCGGGATGACGAGGCGAACCCGGGTGAACCGGTGGCGATCGCCGGGGTCGCCACCGGCGATCCCGAGAGTGGGGACCCCTGGTCGTGGCCGTGGAAGCGACGCAATCCGTGACGCAACAAATCGCCCCAGCGCCGGGTTCTCTCCGCACATGAGCCGGCGCCTCATCACCACCGCCCCCGGGACCCGTACCGCGGCCTTTGGGCCCCTGGAGTGGGTGCTGCTCGCATCTACGTCGCTCATGTGGGGGTCGTCGTTCCTCTGGATCGCAGAGGGGCTCGAGGCCTTCCCGCCTGCCGTCGTCACGATGGCGAGGCTGGCGTTGGGCGCCGCCACCCTCGCCTGGTTTCCCCGAACCCGTCAACCGGTCGACCGGTTCGACCTCCCGCGAATCGCCCTCCTCGGCCTGGTGTGGATGGCGATTCCGCTCACCTTCTTCCCCATCGCCCAGCAATGGGTCGACTCGTCGATCGCCGGCATGGTCAACGGGGGGACTCCCTTGTTTGCCGCCCTCATCGCCGCGCTGCTGCTGCGTCGCATGCCAGGGCGGGCGCAGGTCGCCGGGATCGTCACCGGCTTCGCCGGTGTCGTTCTGATCACGGTGCCCTCGGCCTCAGGAGCCCGGGGAAGCCTCACCGGCATCCTCCTGATATTGCTCGCCACTGCCATGTACGGCCTTGCGGTCAACATGTCGGTTCCCCTCGCCCAGAAGTACGGATCCCTCCCGGTGCTCCTGCGCGCCCAGGTCGTCGCCTTGGCGGCGGCGACCCCATTCGGCTTGGCCGAGATCGGCGATGCCACGTGGTCCTGGACTGCTGCCGCCGCCATGGTCGTGCTGGGCGCCCTCAGCACCGGGCTCGCCTTCGTCGCCATGACCGAGCTGGCAAAGCGCGTTGGTGCGACCCGGGGCTCGATAGGCATCTACTTCATCCCGATGGTTGCCACCATCCTCGGAATGGCCTTCCGGGCCGAGCGACCGGCATGGCTCGCCTTCGTCGGCATGGCGTTCGTCGTGCTGGGAGCGTGGCTCAGCAGCCGCCGCGAGGCCTAGGACCTGGAGATGTCGTCCAGGGCGGCCAGCACCCGGTCGACCTCTTCCGGCGTGTTGTAGTGGACGAATCCGATCCGGACCAGACCCCCCCGGGCGGCAAGATCCAGCCGCTGCATCACCGCCACCGCGTAGTAGTGGCCATCCCAGACGAAGATCCCGCGACGCCCCATTTCCGCGGCCGCCTCACGCGCGGTGACCCCGGCGACGTCGACGGCGAAGGTCGGGGCCCGCTCATCGAGCCGCGCACCATCGGCGACCCCATAGACCGTGACCCCGGGCATCTCGGCGATGCCGGCGAGGAACCGCTCCGCCAGTGAGTCCTCGTGGGCCCGGATCGCCTCGAAGGCACTCTCCAGGCGCTCCCGCCGGGTGGCGCCGTTCCCGAGCGCGGCCAGGTAGTCCACGGCGCCACCGACCCCGGCGAGGGACTCGAACGCCTGCGTCCCGGTCTCCCATTTGCCCGGGCCCGAGCCGGGAGCGGGGACGACCTTGTACGGAGTCAGGCGATCGAGATGTTCGGCCTTCCCCCAGAGCAGACCGGTATGGGGGCCGAAGAACTTGTACGCGCTCGCCGCGAGGAAGTCCGCTCCCAAGGCCCGCACGTCGGAGATCCGATGCGCCGAGTAGTGGACCGCATCGACGAAGACCAGGGCTCCGACACGGTGCGCCATCTCGACGATGTCGGTCAGGGGGGTGACGGTGCCGAGGGCATTGGATGCGGCGGTGACCGCCACCAGTCGGGTGCGTTCACCGATCGCCCCGTCCAGCGACTCGAGGTCGAGGGTCCCATCTTCGGGGTCGATGTCGGCGACCCGGACCTGCGCTCCCCGGTCTTCGGCGGCCAGTCGCCATGGCGAGACGTTGGCATCGTGGTCGAGGGAGGTCACGACCACCTCGTCACCCGGCTTCCACTCCCGGGCGATGGCTCGCGACGCCGAGAACGTCAGGCTCGTCATGTTCTGGCCGAAGACGATCTCAGACCGGTCGCCTCCCACCAGGTCGGCCACGGCGGATCTCGCCCCCTCGACCAACTCGTCCGCCTCGGCCGATGCCACGAACGCCCCTCCCGAGTTGCTGACTCCGCGGCTCAGGCATTCCGACATCGCGTCGATCACGGTCTGCGGGACCTGGGTGCCCCCGGGGCCGTCCAGATGAGCCACCGGCCGCCCGGCGACGGTGCGCTGGAGCGCCGGGAAGAGGGTTCGAAGGTGCTCGACGTCGAGCGAGGGGATCACGGCGGGACAATACCCGGCGGTCGAGAGCTTCCCCCACCCCGCCTACGCTGGCAGCCATGACTCGCACTGCCGTGAGGCGCTCGTCTCGCATGGTGGAGGGGCCGAGGTTCGAGGTCCCGGGGGGCACCGCAGTTCTGAGCAGCCGAGTCGACGCACTGGTGCTCGGGCGTTTCTTCGCCACGCGCCACCGGCCGGTTGCGGTCACGGTGACCACGGAAGCCGGGGCGGTGCGGCACAGGATCCCGGACCCTGGCTGGGTGCTCCGGCTGGCGTCCTACGCTCTGATGGTGCTGTCGATCCCCAGGAGGCGCCGATGAGCCCGCTCGAGCACGTCACCGAGGCGGCCGGCAAGGCGGAGGCCCTTCTCCAGTCCATCCTCGGCTCTGCCAAGAGTGAGGACGTCTACGGCCCGGTCACGACCGTGGGTGACCGCACGATCATCCCCGTTGCTGCCATCGAGCGCGCCGGCGGCTTCGGTTTCGGCGGCGGCGGAGGGTCCGACGACCAGGACAATGAGGGCGGCGGAGTCGGTGTGGGTGGCGGCGGAGCGTCCACGGCCCGGCCGGTGGCAGTCATCGAGATCGACGAGTCGGGAGTGCGTGTCAGGCCGATCCTCGACCTCACCAAGGTGGCACTGGTGGCCCTCGCCGCGGTGTTCGCAATCCGGCGCGTGCGCCGAGGCCACTGAGGCCCGGCCTCGCCGCTAGAGGCGATCGGTCACCCGTCCCCGAGTGTCAGAAGCACCATGCGAGCGATGGCGTCGTGACCCAACTCGTTCGGATGAAGTGTCCCGCTCGTCCGGACCCGGGACTCCCCCTGAAGGACGGCCGACTGGGTCGCAGTGCGATACCAGGTGACGTCGGACCCACCGACCAGCTCCACCACGTCACCCCGGCCGGGGTTGCGGAACCATCCCGGACCGTAGTCGGGCCACGGTGCGCAATAGCCGTGGCCCGCGGCGAAGGCCGCGGCGATCCCATCGACATAGGCCCAGTTCTTGGAGGCCGCCACCGACCGAAGGGTGTCGTTCAGGGGCTCCAGCAGGCGATCGACGCCCAGCGCTTGCTCGTGGCGATCGATCTCGTTGAATCGAAACGGTGGTGTGGTGTCCCCGACGATCTCACCGCAGGTCGAGCCACCAGCTTCCGCACCGGTCGGATCGGGATAGCCGACGAGAAGCACCCGGTCGATGTCCAGTCTGCTCAACTGCTCCGCAAGCCGGTCGAACGCGCCCGGCAGGCCAACCAGGCCCGGGAGCTGGCCCCACCCTCGGTCGCTCTCGTCCGGGCGGCAGACGATCGACACTGGGGCGTCGTAGCCGAGACGGACCCCGCGGCTCCAGTCACCGTCGGCGACTGCGGCAAACGTGTTCTCGATTAGCCGGTCGTAGCAGATCGGGTCGAACATCCGATCCGCCTCGATGAGCGACCGGACGACGCGAGTGAAGCCGACGTCGTTGCCACCTGCCTGGATCAAGAGCAGGTCGATCCGGCGGTTGCCCACGATCGCCCGCAACTCGTCGACCTGGGCCACGGGGGTCTCCCCGCCCTGTGGCGAAAGAATCCCCGCGTCGATACGCGCCCCCGACGTCGCGACCGTCACGAACGTCACCGACGTGGCGTTGCCGGTCCGCTCGAGCGAGAGGGCGACGCGGGCCGGCCACGCCAGGGTCGACCGATGGGCCGCGGCGTGGGCGGCATTGGCGCCAGGGTCGTACGAGCCGGCCCAGCGAGCCTCGCTCGATGGCTGCCT
>JAUYIV010000405.1 GCA_030688105.1 Actinomycetota bacterium
GACTCCTGCCCGCTCGGGACGCTCCATGAGCGCCGCGACCTCGATCGCCTCGTCGTCGCGAGGCAGGATGGTCGATGCGGCGATCTCCCCGATGAGCGCGCCAAGGGCGTCCTCATCGGGGAATACGTCGGCCGATGCCTCCGGTCCGGCGAGGATCACCAGGGGCTGGGTGCTCTCGATCGTTGCGGCGAACGTGGCCCACACCTGGTCGATGGTCATTTCCTCGAGCAGTCGGAGACTCAGGGCACGCCACTCCGTCGCCGAGGCGGCCGGCTGACCGCCGAGGAAATGCTCGACGTATGTCGACGCATACTCGCGGTCCTGGGTGGACCCCCGCTGTTCGTACTCTGCCTCGACCGAGGCTTGATAGCGTTCGACCGCCCGATCGAGCTCGTCCTGGGTGAACCCGAGTCGTCGGGTGCGTTCGACCTCGAGCAGCAGCGCCTCGGTGGTCGCGTCGAGGTCCTCTGGAATGGTGTACGCCGCCACGCCCGGACTTGCCTGGGCCCGCACGAGCGGGTTGGCGGCGAACGAGGGGTCGAAGAATGGCGTCACCCCCTCGAGGGTGTCCTCGTAGAGCCGGATGGCGAGGATGTCGAAGGCGATCTGGCCAGCGATGCTCCGACGCACCGACCCCACGGTGTCGGGATCGCCATCGACGGGCACCGGATAGTTGAGCTCCACAAATGTCTCCGGCGACTCCGGGTCGGCCATGATCAGGAAAGCGGGCTCGGAGAACGGCGCGGTCGCTACCTTCGGGACTGGCTCGGCCGAGCCCCTGGCTGTGAGGCCGCCAAACCGCTCCTCGATGAGTGCCTCCATCTGATCCGCATCGAAATCGCCCACCGCGACGAGGGCCATGTTGTCGGGCCGGTACCAGGTGTCGTAGAAGTCCCTCAGACCCTCCACGGTGGTGGTATCGAGCAGCGCGGGACCCGCCAGTGGGTTTCGCTCGGCGTAGACCGTCCCGGCGAGCAGCCGGTCGGTCACACCGACGAAGTAGCGACCCCAGAAGCTCTGGTCCCGAACCCGCCACTCTTCGAGCAGCACACCCTTCTCCAGGCTCACCTCGACGGGATCGATGGTCGCCGCGCTCGCCCATTCGAACAAGACGTCGAGGCCGGTCTCGATGGTGGCCGGATCGTCGGTGGAGAGGTCGATGAAATAGACGGTCTCCTCATAACTCGTGTAGGCGTTGATGTCGGGGCCGAACTCGGCACCGAAGCGCTGGAGGACTCTCACCAGCTCGTTCGCCGGGTAGCGCTCGGTTCCGTTGAACATCATGTGCTCGAGGTAATGAGCCACGCCCCGCTGATCCGCAGCCTCCTGGACCGATCCCGCTTTGACGGCCAGTCTCAGCTGGGCATGGCCTCCCGGAGCGGCGTTCTCCCTGATGTAGAAGGTGAGCCCGTTTGCCAGCACCCCCTGACGCACGCTCGAGTCGAGTTCGAGCGGCTCGTCGTCGTCGGCGAACACCGGCATCGCCGCTGGAGCTCTCGTGGTCGTTGTCGACGCCGATGTCGTCGTGGTGACGGCCGTGGTGTCGGATGCGCCGTCGCGGGCGATGCGGGTGCAGGCTCCTCCGACGAGTGACAGCACGAAGACCACGGTGATGAGGCGTCGCATTGGCTCGGCACTCTACGCCCTTGCCGAGATCACAGGCCTTGGGGCCAAGTGCCGGTCGCTTAGTGCTGTGCGCCGGAAATACGGTCTTCGGATCGTATTTTCGGGGCGCTGCACTTAGAGCTCGTCGGGCTCGAGATCGTCCGCGGGATCGAAACCGAGCACCTGCCCGAAGCAGGAGAGTTCGGCCTCCAACGATCTGATCCGGGCGCCGGCCGACCTGAATCCGTGGCCCTCGCCCGGGAACTCGATGTAACCGACGGGCACCCCGTTGGCTCGCAGCAGGTCTCGCATCGCCTCGGGCTGGCTCGGAGGAACCACCCGGTCTTCGAGGCCCTGGAGGAGGAGCACCGGCGCGGTGACCTCGGCCGCGTGGGTGATGGGCGAGCGATCGAGGTAGAGGTCGCGGCGTTCCGGATAGGGACCGATGAGCGAGTCGAGGTAGCGGGACTCGAACTTGTGGGTGTCCGTTGCGAGTGTCTCGAGGTTCGTGACGGGATAACGCGCCGATCCAGCGGCGAACTCGTCATGGACGGCCAGAGCCATCAGCACGGTGAACCCTCCGGCGCTTCCCCCGCGGATCACCATGCGGCCCGGGTCGGCCAGCCCCCGTCGAGCGACCTCGGCCGCCGCCAGTGCGCAATCGCGCACGTCGACGACGCCCCACTGGCCCTTCAGGCGCGCGCGATAGGCGCGACCATGCCCTGTCGACCCCCCGTAATCGACGTCCACGATCCCGAATCCGCGGCTCGTCCAGAAGAGCCGCTCCGGATCGAGGCCCATGGATAGTCGCGCCGTCGGTCCACCATGGACGTTGACGATCACCGGCGGGAATTCGTCGGGCGCGACGTGGTATACATCCTTGGCGGTCGGGTAGTAGAGGGCGTGTGCGGGACCGTCGGGGGTGTCGAAGGCGATGGCCTCGGGCACGCTGATCAGACCCGTCCGGATCGCAGGGCCATCCGGCGCCCTCAAGACCTGGTGGGCGCCGGTATCGATGTCGATGCCGACCACCGATGTCGGGCGGTCGAAGGCGGACGCCACCAGGAACACGGAGGTACCGAGTACCGCCATCGCCCCGCCGAACGAGTCGAACGGGGTCGGCACCTCTCGAACGCGATCTGCGAGCACCAGGATTCGGTCTCCCGCCGTGGACTCCTCCACGACGACCAGCCTCCCGTCGCCCAGGAAGGCGTACCGACGGAGCCCGAGGTTCCACATCTCCTGGGAGTGCTCGGCCGCGGCGGAATGGAGCGGCACGTCACGCTCCCCGTCGAGCCGATAGAGGTTCCACCAGCCGGTGCGATCCGAGGCGAAGTGGAGCGATCCGTCCGGGCTCCACTCGGGCTGGAGCACCGACTCGCTGGGGCCACCGGCGACGCGCCGTGGATCGGTCAGTCCGCCGGCACCGGCGACATCCGCCATCCAGAGATCGGTGCCGTCCCATGGCATGTTGGGGTGGTCCCAGGTGAGCCACGCCAGTCGGGTCCGATCGGGGGAGAGACGCGGAGCAGCGTAGAAGTCGTGGCCGGTCGCCACGACCACGGGCGCGCTCCCCCCGGACAGATCGATCCGGACGAGTTGGTTCACCGGCTCCGCGTCTCGACGATGCCGCTCAGCCACCGCGATTGCCCAGCCGCCGCCAACGGTCAAATCGGCGTACCTCAGGGCGGCGGGCTCCTCGGGCCGGGGAGTGATCGGCGTCGCCGTACCGCCTGCGATGCGATACCAGCGTTGATCTTTGAAGTCGGCCGCATAGACGATGCCGCCGGCCACAGCGTACGCCCCACCGCCATACTCGTGAACCCGGGTACGGGCGTCGAACCCCGCGGTACCGATGTCGGTAGTGGCGCCACCGGCCTCACGACGCACGATCGCGGAGCGCCCGCCTTCATGAGGCCGGCTCTCCACCCAATAGACGTCGTCGCCGTCCACCTGAATCGTGTCGGCGAAGCGGATGCCGGCGCGAGTCGCCGTCTCCGCCGAGATCGGCGACGGCCATGTGCCGTAAGGCGAGGTGGGCATGGCGGTGACACTAAGTGCAGCGCCCCGGAAATACGATCACGTCTCTCCGGCCCTCGACGCCCCTGGCTGCGTCCTCCTCCTCGACGCATCTCACTCGAT
>JAUYIV010000406.1 GCA_030688105.1 Actinomycetota bacterium
CCTGGGGATCACCCGGCGGCGCACCGCGGCGTTCAGGCTATGAGACCCGGCTGGCGCATCACCGCGGTCGGCCTGGCCCTGGCGGGGCTGTTTGCGACGCTCGTCCTCCGCATGTGGTTCCTGCAGGTGACCGACCTCGAAGGATCGCTCGAGGTGGCCGCCAGCCAGCAGATCCGGGTGGTGACGATCGAGCCGCCGCGCGGCGACATCTTCGACCGGGACGGCAGAGAGGTGATGGCCGGTACGGTGGCCAGCCTGCGGGTCATCGTCGACCGCGCGCTGATCCCGCTGGAGCGCGAAGAGGGCCTGATCCAGAACCTGTCGGCCCTTCTGGGGATGCCGTCGTCGGAGATTCGGGAGGAGTTCGAGAAGCGCGGATCGGGCTCCCGGTTCCCGCTGGGTGACGAGATCAGCCAGTCGATGGGCCTGTTCGTGCTGGAGAACGGTGAGCGGTTCCCCGGCGTCACGGTGGAGGCTCTCCCGGTGCGGGTCTATCCGCTCGGCGAGACGGCCGCGCACGTCATCGGGTATATCGGTGCACCCGGCGAGGAGGACCTCACCCGGCAAGGTGTCGACCCCAACGACCGTGTGGGCAGGTTCGGCGTCGAGCGGTCATACGACCGGCTGCTCCGCGGGACCCCGGGAAGGATCGTCTACCGGGTCAATGCCCGGGGCGAGATCCTCGGGGTGCTGGAAGAGACCCTCGCTCGCCCCGGGGGGAGCGTGGTGACCACCATCGACCTGGACGTGCAACGATTCGTCGAGGACACCCTGATGAAGGCGATGGCGCTGGCCGCGGTGTCCGGCGAGGAGGAGGTCAAGCGCGCCGCCGCCGTCGTGATCGACCCGCGCGACGGATCGATCATCGCAATCGCGTCGGTGCCCGCCTTCGACCCGTCGGTCTTCGCCGACGGTCGCATCACCCCGGAGGAGTGGGAAACGCTCCGCAACAACGAGGTATTGAACAACTTCGCCATTCAAGGTCAGTACCCGCCGGGGTCCGCCTTCAAGGCGATCGTCTACGCGCTGGCCCTCGAGCAGCAGATCTCTCCGGTCGTCGAAGAGGAGTACCGCGACATCGTCGACCAGGAAGCCGACCCGTACGCGTTCTTCAGTGATGGTGAGCTGCTGTTCACCAATACCCCGCCGCTGCGCGACTGGAAGGATGGCGGCCACGGCTTCGTCGACCTGTCCAGTTCATTGATCGAGTCGGTCAACACCTATTACTGGTCGATCGCCCTGGCCATCTGGCAGCAGCGTGACATCCGTTGGTCGGAGAACCTGCTTCAGGACTGGGCGACTCGTCTCGGGTTCGGATCACCCACCGGCATCGACCTGCCGTTCGAGCAGGCCGGGCTCGTACCCGACCGCGAATGGTTCTCATCCCACCAGCAAGCCGGGTCGCCCCTCGTCCGGGAGGAGGGCGGGTGGAGCGGCGGTGACCTCATGAACATCGCCACGGGGCAGGGTGCCCTCACCGTGACTCCGCTTCAGATGGCCGTCGCCTATTCGGCACTCCTCAATGGAGGGACGGTGTGGGAGCCGAGGGTGGTGTCGTCGGTGGTGGATTCGGACAACAAGGTCATCTTCACGAACCTCCCGAGCGCGGCTCGCAAGGTCGACCTCAAGCCTGAGACCGTGGAGGCCCTCAAGCGGGACCTGAATGCCGTCGTGACCGCGCGGAACGGGACCGGTCGCCGTGCCTTCGAAGGGTTCTGCGCCGATGCGGTTCCGGACAGCGACTGCCCCGCGCTTCACGAGGTCGGAGGCAAGACCGGGACCGCCGAGATCCTTCGGGCGACGATCGAGGGCACGGAAGACGTCGACACCGCCTGGTTCGTCGGTGGGGCGCCGCTGGGCGACCCGCAGTTCGTGGTCGCGGTGGTGGTGGAAAGGGGCGGGTCGGGGGGCCAGGTGGCGGCACCGGCGGTGCGCCGAATCCTCCAGTTCCTCCTCGGCGAGGAGCCGGATCCCCTCCGGGCCGGGGACGACACCGAGCGATGAGCTCGCTCACCGCGGTAGATCTCCGCCCTCGTCCCGCTCGGACGAAGCCCGACTTCGTTCTGATCGGCATCACCGCCGCCTTGAGCGCACTCGGGCTCATCATGATCCTGAGCACATCCGCTCCGCGGCTCGAGGCCGAGGGCCTGGGGCGGAGCTCGCAGATGGTCCGCCAGGCTCTGTTCGTCGGACTCGGGGCGATGATCCTGGTGGGGACGTCGATCATCTCCGACCGATATTGGAAGCTGCTGGCGCCTTTCCTGTATGTCGGCACGCTCGTCTTGCTGCTCGCGGTGCTCAGCCCCTTCGGGGCACTCCGCCAGGGGGCGCAGCGGTGGATCTCGCTGGGGCTCTTCGACCTCCAGCCATCCGAGGTGGCGAAAGTGGCCGTGGTCCTGGCCCTCGCCCTCATGCTGGCCCCGGTGGAAGAGTGGCGGATGAGATGGCTTCGACTCCTGTAGGTTGGTGCTCTCGTGGGCGTCCCGGCGGTCCTCATCTTCATGCAGCCAGACCTCGGGACGATGCTCGTGTTCGGTTTCGTGACCTTCGTCATGCTCTTCGTCGCCGGCACGACCGTCAGGCAGTTGGTGATGATCATCGTGTTGGGAATCGTCCTCCTGCTGGTGGCGGTCGAGCTCGATCTGCTTCGCGGCTATCAGCTGGAGCGTCTCCAGGGGTTCTTCAGTCCGGGTGAACAGACACTCGAGGTCAACTACAACCAGAACCAGAGCCAGATCGCCATCGGAAGCGGCGGGATGTTCGGCCAGGGCTTGTTCGAGGGCACGCAGACCAACCTGGCCTTCGTGCCCTCACAGACCACGGACTTCATCTTCACCGCGGTGGCGGAGCAGCTTGGCTTCGTCGGCGGGACGCTGGTGATCGGCCTCTACGCGGCTCTGATCTGGCGGATGCTGATGATCGCCGCAGCCGCACGTGACCGATTCGGCGAGCTTGCCGCCACCGGCATCGCCGCAATGTTCGGCTTCCATGTGTTCGTCAACGTCGGGATGGCCGTCGGTCTGCTGCCGGTCACCGGCCTCCCGTTGCCCTTCCTGTCGTTCGGCGGCTCGTTCTACATCGCGATGGCGATGAGTGTGGGGATCGTCAACTCGATCTGGATGACGCGGAGCCCGGTTCCCCGGTGAGCCGAGACGGTTCGGTGCCCTGTTAGGTTCCACTCGTATGGACCGAAGGGACGATCAGGGCTGGGTCGAGGTCATCTGCGGGCCGATGTTCTCAGGCAAGAGCGAGGAACTGATTCGTCGCATCACCCGCTACCACATCGCCCGGGTCCCTACCCAGACCTTCAAGCCACTGATCGATGATCGGTACTCCGACGACCATGTGGTGTCCCACTCGTCCTTGACCACCGCCGCCGAGCCGGTCGGCGACAGCGGCGAGCTGCTTCGCCGGGTGCGGGGCCAAACCGTGGTGGTGGGAATCGATGAAGGCCAATTCTTCGATCAGGGGCTGGTAGCGGTGGTCGAGCAGCTGGCCGCGTCGGGCAAGAAGGTCATCGTCGCCGGCCTCGATCTCGACTATCTGGGGCGGTCCTTCGAGCCGATTCCCTCACTCATGACCAGGGCGGAGTACGTGACCAAGAGCCTGGCGGTCTGCCATCGCTGTGGGGGCGCCGGAATGTTCACCCAGAGAGTCATCGCCTCCGACGAGCTCGTCGTGCTCGGTGCCGAGGGCGCGTACGAGGCACGGTGCCGCCGGTGCTACGACCCGACGGAGGGGCAGCAGGAGACATTCGGGCTGGCGCGGTAGGACGCCAACCGCCCACCGCTGACCGCCTACCGCCAGACGCGTGCGAGGTGGATCGGGGTTCTTGCTGGTGGCTGGTGGCTGGTGGGTGGCAGGTGCCTGATCCCCGGGCGCCCTTCGAGGCCGTGGTAGTCTCGCTCATTGCGGGCGCGGTCCGCTGGTGGAACCGCCCGCCCGCTCCGTCGAGACCGGAGTTGTTCGAATGTTCACGCCCGTCTCCGTCGATCGCACCGACCGACCTCCTTCGTCGGTCCTTCCGCGAGCGGGCACTGGTTCGCCGGTCCGACGGCCCGTTTCAACCACATGCCCGCCGTGGCGGGCGTCGAAGGGGTCTTTTCATGGGCTTGTTCAAGAAGAAGCGCGTCGAGGTCATTCGGCGCGGCGTCGGCGACACCGCAGTCGAGGAGAAGAAGACACGACGAATCGGCGGTAGCACCGTCGAGATCACCCGGGTGCGCGAGGCTGCGCCCGAGGCGCCCGCAAAGCGGGGGCGTAAGCCGCGTGAGGAACGTCGTCCCCCGCGGCCGTCGCGTAAATCCCGCCGCGATGAGCCCGAGTTCATCGCGCCTGCCCCTTCCACCGAGCGCAAACAGATGCTGGTG
Source organism: Actinomycetota bacterium (assembly GCA_030688105.1). Classification (GTDB taxonomy): domain Bacteria; phylum Actinomycetota; class Acidimicrobiia; order Spongiisociales; family UBA11373; genus JAUYIV01. The sequence continues at coordinate 4,371 of JAUYIV010000406.1, forward strand.
CGGCGAACGCCGCATCAGACGCAGATCGTCGTCCTCGAAGGCGCCCTCCTGGTGGAGCATTACGTGGCTCGATCGGATCGCCCTTCGCTCACCGACAACATCTACGTCGGCAAGGTCCGCAATGTGCTGCCCGGGATGGAGGCCGCATTCGTCGACTTCGGTGAGCCGAAGAACGGCGTTCTCTACGCGGGCGACCTGAAGGCAGGCAACGACGGCCGTCGGCCGCGCATCGAGAAGGCCCTGAAGCTGGGGGATGAGGTGCTCGTCCAAGTCGTCAAGGATGCGATGGGGCACAAAGGGGCGAGGCTGACGAACGAAGTGAGCCTCTCCGGCCGGTTTGTGGTCCTCGATCCGAATGTGACTTCACCCTCGGTGAGCCGCCGCCTGGCGGACCCCGAGCGGGATCGGCTCAAGGAGATTCATCGCCAGCTCACCGCGGAGATGGACCTGGGCGACTTCGGGATGATCCTGCGCACTGCCGCCGAGGGGGCAACCAAGCCCGAGATCGCGGCCGACATCGAGCGGCTCCTCGGAGTGTGGGCGGACATCCAGGAGGTGGCTCCCAACGGCGGGGCGCCGCGCCTCGTCTACGAGGAGCCTCCGATGGTGATTCGTGTGATCCGCGAGCATTTCACCCAGGAGTTCCGCCGTCTGCTGATCGACGATCCCGCGGTGCACGACCAGGTCGTCGGCTACCTGAAGGAGACCGATCCCGATCTGGTCCCGAAGGTCTCGCTCTACGACGAGGACACTCCGATCTTCGAGCGGTTTCATGTCGAGGATCAGTTGCGCAAGGCGCTGGATCGCAAGGTGTGGCTGCCCTCGGGAGGCCACGTCGTGGTCGATCGCACCGAAGCCCTGACCGTGATCGACGTCAACACCGGACGGTTCGTCGGGCACTCGAATCTCGAGGAGACGGTGCTGCAGAACAACCTCGAGGCCGCGGAAGAGATCGCCCACCAGCTGCGATTGCGGGACATCGGTGGAATCATCGTGATCGACTTCATCGACATGGAGGTTTCGAAGAACCGCGACGCCGTGCTTCGTCGGTTGAGAGAGGCGCTCGCCAAGGACAAGACCCGCACCCAGGTCTTCGAGGTCTCCAATCTCGGCCTCGTCGAGATGACCCGAAAGAACGAATCCGAAGGTTTGCTCGAGTCTTTCTCCCACTTGTGTCCCACCTGCGCCGGCCGGGGCGTGGTCCTGTTCGAAGACGCCGCAACGGCCGGGGCGGCGATGCCGGCGAAGGACGGGGAGTGACGGAAGCCCGTTCCCCGTTCCCCGTTCCCCGTCACCCGTCACCGCGCGAGATACCCGCTGTCTCAGCCGCCCCCTTCGTCACCGCCCTTCGGGCGGTGCCACCTCCCCCGCCGGCGGCGGGGGAGGACGCACCCGAGAAGCAAGCCGGAGGGCGGATGGCTGATGGCTGATGGCTGAGGGCCGTGGGCCCACATGACCCCGCTAACATCGTTCTCGTTCCCGTTTCTGAAGGACCTGTGACCATGTACGCCATCATCCGCTCCGGCGGGAAGCAGACCAAGGTGCGCGAGGGCGACGTCATCGATGTCGAGCGGGTGCGCGCCGACGGTGAGATCAGCTTCACGCCGCTGCTCGTCGTCGACGCCAAGGGCAAGGTCTATTCGAGCCGGGACGAGCTCAAGTCGGCGAAGGTCACCGCGAAGGTCGTCGGCGAGTCGGCCGGGGACAAGGTCGAGATCTTCAAGTACAAGGCCAAGACCGGCTACCGGAGGCGGGGCGGGCACCGCCAGAAGTACACGACGCTCGAGGTGGTGAAGATCGAAGCCCCGAAGAAGCCGGCACCGAAGGCCACCGCCGCTTCCGATGAGAAGCCCGCTGCGGAAGCGGCTCCGAAGCCCGCCACCAAGAAGCCCGCCCCCAAGGAACCCGCCGCGAAGCAGTCGGCCGCCAAGGAGCCCGCGGCGAAGAAGCCCGCGGCGAAGAAGCCCGCGGTGAAGAAGCCCGCGGCGAAGAAGCCCGCGGCGGCGAAGCCGAAGACCGGGAAGGAGTCCTGACATGTCCAAGACCAAGGGCGGCGGCTCGACCAAGAACGGCCGCGACTCTCACGCCAAGCGTCTCGGTCCCAAGGTGTTCGACGGCGAGGCCGTGAAGGCGGGCGCCATAATCGTCCGTCAGCGGGGGAGCAAGATCCATCCTGGCCGCAACGTGGGCCGCGGGACCGACGACACCCTGTTTGCCACGGCCGACGGCGTAGTCAGCTACGGCTCCCGCCGAGGACGGCGCGAAGTCAGCGTCCTGACCGAGCAATAGGTTCCGGCTCGGAGGAGCCGTGTTCGTCGACGAAGTCACCGTTCACCTTCGCGCCGGAGACGGCGGCGCCGGGATCGTCGCTTTCGAGCGGGTCCGTGGTCGCCCTCGCGGCAAGCCGCTCGGGGGGTCGGGTGGCGCCGGCGGTGACATCGTCGTCGTGGCCGATGCGGAGGTCTCCACCCTCTTGGACTACCAGCGGCGACCCCATCGGCGGGCGGAATCGGGCACTCACGGCAAAGGTGATCTCCAGCACGGCCGTCGTGGTGCCGATCTCGTGCTGTCGGTTCCTCCGGGAACCGTGCTCCGCGACCCGGCCGGGACGATGATCGCCGACCTGGCCATGCCCGGCCAGCGCGTCGCCCTTCTCCGAGGAGGACGCGGAGGCAAGGGGAACATGGCCCTCGCCGGGCCCAAGCACATCGCTCCGGCCTTTGCGGAGCAGGGCGAGTACGGGCCGCAGTCCGACTTCACCTTCGAGCTCAAGGTCGTCGCCGATGCCGCCATCATCGGCTTCCCCAACGCCGGAAAGAGCACTCTCATCGCCCGAGTGTCTGCGGCCCGGCCCAAGATCGCCGACTATCCCTTCACGACTCTCGAACCGAATCTCGGAGTCGTCGAGGTGGACGACAGGCGGTTCGTCCTGGCCGACATCCCCGGGCTCATCGAAGGCGCCGCGGAGGGAAAGGGCTTGGGACTTCGATTCCTGAGGCACGCCGAACGCGCCCGTGCCCTGGTGGTGCTGCTGGACCCGTCTCCCCTACAGGAGGAGAGTTGCCTGCGCCAGTTGGGGATCCTCCGGTCCGAGCTCGCCCGATACGACCCGGCTCTCGCCGTCCGCGAGGAAATCGTCGCCGTCTCGAAGGCCGACCTCCCCGAAGCGGAGGCCGCTCGGGGGAGCCTGGCCACGGTGGGTGTCGAGGCCCACCTGATCTCCGCGCTGACCGGCGAGGGCCTCGACCGCGTTCTCCACGCGATCGCCGACGCGGTGGCGCGGGTGGAGAGGGTGATCCCTGCCGCGGAGGGCTACCTGCTCCATCGTCCGGCCCCACCAGGGTTCGAGATCCACCATGACGGCGAGCGCTGGGTGGTCGAGGGAAGGATCGCCGAACGCGCGGTGGCACTCGATGACCTGACGAAGCCCGAGGCCGCCGGATTCGTCGCACGACGTCTCGCCCGGGCGGGGGTCGACGACGCACTGAGGAGGGCCGGTGCCAAGCCGGGGGACGAGGTCCGGATCGGGGAGGTCGTCTTCGAGTTCAGCGAAGAGAGCGATGAGCAATGAGCGATGAGCGGTGCGGCGACGCATCGCGCATTGCGCACAGCCATTTGCGAGGTGCCGTCTCCTTGGACCGTCGACCGTAGACTCCGCGCACATGTTCGAGTCTCCGCATTCTGTCAGGCCGGCGCTGGCCACACAGGGCTATCTCGCCGACGACCGCATCGCCCAGGTCGTCTTCCTCGCCGATCGGCTCGACAAGCCCGTCCTCGTCGAAGGGCCTGCCGGCGTGGGCAAGACCGAGCTGGCCAAGGCGGTCGCCGGAGCCACGGGTCGCCGGCTGATCCGCCTCCAGTGTTACGAGGGCTTGGACGAGTCGAAGGCGCTGTATGAGTGGAACTACCGAAAGCAGCTTCTACGGCTGCAGGCCGACCAAGGTCGGGAGTGGTCCGAGATCGAGGCCGACATCTTCGCCGAGGACTTCCTGCTCACCCGGCCCCTGCTGGCGGCGATCCGATCGCCCGAGCCCGTGGTCCTCCTGATCGACGAGGTCGATCGGGTCGAGGTCGAGACGGAGGCGCTGATGCTCGAGGTGCTGAGCGACTTCCAGGTGTCGATCCCCGAGCTCGGCACCATCGCCGCTTCCAGCCAGCCCTCGGTCTACCTCACCTCGAACAACACCCGCGAGCTGTCGGAGGCACTGAAACGACGATGTCTCTTCCTGCACATCGGGTATCCGTCGATCGAGCGCGAGCGGGAGATACTGCTCACCCGCGTCCCCGGGCTGGCGGAAGCGCTGGCGGATCGGATCTCCCGGTTCGTGGCTGGGGTGCGCTCCCAATCGCTCCGGAAGCCACCTTCCGTGAGCGAATCCGTCGATTGGGCGAGGACCCTGCTCGCCCTGGGCATGGCCGAGATCGATGGTTCGGTCATTACAGACACCCTCCATGTGCTGCTGAAGCACCAAGCCGACATCGAGCGAGTTGCCGACGGCCTCGTCGAGGGCACTGCCGCCGGCTGATGGTCGCCTTCCTGACCGGGTTCATCGACGAGCTGCGCCAAGCCGGCATACCGGTGTCGATGGTCGAGGCCGTCGATGCCGCCCGTGCCATGGCGCACGTCGACATCGGCTCGCGCTCGGCGCTCAAGGCCGCACTGGGCGCCACCCTGGTGAAGAGCGCGCGTCATGTGGACTCCTTCGAGGCGGCTTTCGAAGCGTTCTTCTCCCTGGCGCCACCCGAGGGCACAGAGGCGGAACAGCTCGCCCTCGGCGACGCCTCCGCAGTCGCCGGCGCCGGTGGTGGCGGAGCGGGGGAGGGCGACATCGCGGGCCTGGTCGCAGCCCTCTTCCTGGCGCTTCGGGACGGCGACCACGGTCTCATGCGGGCCGTGGCCCGGCTGGCGGTCAGCCGCTTGGCCGGGATGGAGCCAGGTCGTCCGGTCGGCGGCGCGTACTACCTGTACCGGGTGCTGCGGCCTCTCGATCTCGACGAGCTCGGCAAGCGTCTGCGGAGCGAGCTCGAAGCCCCCCAGTTGTCGGCTGTCGAGGCACGGCTCATCGCAGAGGAGGTGGAGCGCCGGCTGGAGGAGTTTCGTGAGGCCCTTCGCGCCGAGATCCGGAGACGGCTGGTCGCCGACCGGGGGAGAGCTGCGGTGGCCCGCACGCTGCGCCGGCCCCTCGTCGAGGACATCGATCTGACGACTGTCACCAGGGAGGATCTGTCCCGTCTCGAGGCTGCGATCCACCCCCTCACCCGCAAACTGGCGACCCGGCTGGCCAGACGGAGGCGGCGGGGGAGGGTTGGGCGATTGGATTTTCGCCGCACCGTGAGGGCCTCGCTTCAGACCGGTGGAGTCCCGATCGATCCCAGGTTCCGCGCCCCGCGCCCCACCAAGCCCGAGATCGTTCTCCTCACCGACATCAGCGGATCGGTTGCCACCTTTGCCCGCTTCACCATGCAATTCGTGTACGCCATCGCTGCCCAGCTGAGCCGGGTTCGGGCCTTCGCGTTCATCGACACCATCGACGAGGTGTCGCGGTTCTTCGGCCCGGGGGTCGACTTCGGTGATGCCCTACGCCGGGTCGGGACGGAGGCCGAGGTGGTGTGGCTCGACGGGCACAGCGACTACGGCAACGCATTCGGCAGATTCCTCGAGGCCGACTTCGACGCGATCACTCCCCGGACGGTCGTCATCGTGACCGGAGATGCCAGGACCAACTACCACGACCCCAACGTGGCCGCCCTCGTCCGGATCGCATCGGCGGCGCGCTCGCTCTACTGGCTGAACCCCGAACGACGGCGCTACTGGGATACCGGCGACTCGGTGATGGGCATCTATGGGGCCGTCTGCGACGAGGTGCACGAGGTACGGAACCTGCGGCAGTTGGAGCGATTCGTCGAGCGGGTGGCGATTCCGGTGACCCGACCGGTCCGACGACTGGCGTGAAGATCGCAGATCGGTTGCCCCCCTCAAGGCTCCCGGCTGATGTGTCGATACAGCCTCAGGTCAGGAGAGAGGTCGTGTCCGTGGCTCCGCGTGTGCTGGTCGTCGAAGACTCCGCAGTCATCCAGCGCCTGATCTCGGTGTGCCTTCGCCCTGCGGGCGTCGAGGTCGAGACGCGTGCCGATGGCCCGACGGGTCTCGAGGCGGCGCTGACCACCCGGCCCGACCTGCTGATCCTCGACGTCGGCCTCCCCCGCATGGACGGATGGGAGGTTCTGGAGCGCATCCGCTCGGACCCGCGCACCAGGTCGATGAAGGTGCTCGTTCTCACCGCCCACGCTCAGGAAGAGACCCGGGAGCGGGCGGATCGGGGGGGCGCCGACGCCTTCTTGACGAAGCCATTCCGGCCCGACGATCTCCGCAGCGTGGCAATGGGGCTGCTCAGCGGCACGACCGAGCAGGCGATCGCGTAGGGGGCGTTGCCCGTTGCCCGTTGCCCGTTGCCCGGAGGCCGTGCGCCGTAGGCCGTCGGCCGAGACCCCTTCACCGCGTCACATCGAGGCGATACCTTTCGCGGGCTCGTGCTCCCGATCCTGCTTCTCGTCGCCGCCCTGGGTGGCCCCTGCGTGTTCGACCTGCCCGTCGAGGGGCCCATCGTGCGCGGTTTCGCTCCATCGGGCGCATACGGTGGCCACTGGGGGATCGACCTCGCCATTCCCGATGGGTCTCCGATCAGGGCGGCCGCTCCGGGGGTGGTCACCTTTTCCGGAGAGGTGGCGGGCCGATCGAGCATAACGATCCACCACGGCGGGTCGGTGCGCACCTCCTACTCCTACCTCAGCCTCCGCGCCGTGGGAACCGGGGACCATGTCGGGCGCGGCCAGGTGATCGGCAGCTCGGGGGTCGATCACGGCGTCGCTGCCATCCACTTCGCGGTCCGAATCGGGGAGCGCTACATCGACACC
>JAUYIV010000413.1 GCA_030688105.1 Actinomycetota bacterium
GGACCTCTCCGCCCGAGCTCGACGAAGCCGGAGCTGCGTGATGGAGCGGCGCACGCCTCACCCGTACGGCCGCCGCCGCCGGCGGTGGCTGCGCCGAGCTCTGTGGCTGACCCTCGGGGTCCCCGTCCTGCTGCTCCTGAGCGCCGCAGCTGCGTGGGCCGACGATGCCGGCGCAACTACCCCCTCGACCCTGGACTGGATCAAGATCGAGGACTCCCACGGGGTTTCTCTGTGGCAGTACGAGATGAGCCTGGACCGCGGCGGCGTCACCAGCCCCGGCAAGGCGGTCTGGGCGGTGTTCATCGACCTCGGCTGGGGCGCCTATCGGTTGGTGGTCGCGATCGCCTGCTGGCTGGTCGACTGGACCCTGTCGTTCCAGTGGGTCGAGTGGCTCGCCCGGCCGGCGATCGCCATGGGCGACAGCATGGAGGCGATCGTCACCCGCTTCGGCGTCACCGCCGGTCTGCTCACGATCACAGCGTGCTTCGCCGTCCTATGGATGATGCGCGGCCGCTGGGCACTCGGGATTTTCGAGCTCGGGATGGCACTGATCATCGCCAGCCTGGCTGCCGGGGTCCTCTCCAACCCGGTCCGGACCATCGCCGGCCCCGACGGGCTGCTGATGGATGCCCGCGACGCAGGCCTGACGATGGCCGTCGGGCTCAACTCCGGCGGGGACGTCAGCGGGTCTTCGACCGAGCTGCGCCGCGAGGTCGTCGGGATGATGGCCGACACCTTCATCCGGGCCCCCCACCAGATGATCAACTTCGGGAAGCTCCTCGACGGCACCGAGTGCGCCGACGCCTACCAGGACGCTGTCGCGGCCGGCCCCTACGGCCTCGAGGACGATCTCCGCGACGCGGTGGGGGACTGCGACGAGGCAGCAGGCAAGATCGCGGAGAACCCGGGCCCGAACATGTTCACCAGCGTGTTGGCGGTCGGCCCGTCCGGGAGCATCACGATCCTGTTCGCCGCCCTACTCTGCGGAGTGGTGATCGTGTCCGGCGTCTACACCCTCTACCAGGCGCTCAAGATGATCGTCGCGCTGGTCTTCGCACTCCTGCCCGGCGGCGCCCGGGGCAGCCTGTGGATGACCTTCGCCGAGCTCATCATCGCCGCCGTCACGATCATCTTCACCGTCGTCTTCCTGGCGGCCTACCTGCTGTTCATCCAGGAGGTCTTCGGTGACGGCCAGAACCCGATGCGCAGCTTCTTCATCGTCGACCTGATGCTCCTGGTCGGCATGATCGTGTTCTGGAAGGCCCGAGGTCGGATCAAGCGGGCCGCCGACAACCTCGCCGCCGCGATGTCCAAGCGCCCCGGCGGCGGAGGTCCCACCCAGCTCCCGGCCGCCGGCTCCCGCCTGCCCCTGGCGGACATCTACTACGGCAGCAAGCTGGCCGGGAAGGCCATGAACAAGCTCGGAAACCGTGGCGGCAGCCCCGCTCCGGGACGACCGCGGTTGCCAACGCCAGGAGCCCCGCAGCCGCAGGCAGCAACCGTCCCTCCCGGCTCGCCCGTCCCAACACCTACAGCCGCGGGCAAGGAGCTCGCCCCCGGCTCGGGCAAGAACAGTCCTGGTGACCCCGCCGAGCAGACCGCTCGCGCACACCCGGGCTCCCAGCACCGGCCCGAGCTCGCCACACAGCGCGTCCGGAGCCGAGTTTCCCGGCTTCAAGGCGGTGGCCGGGGCAAGCTGGTGCGACTCGCCGGCACCGTCGCGATGGCTGCCGCAACCGGAGGCACCTCGGTAGCCGCTAGCACCGTCACCTCCGCCGGCACAAAGACCCTGGCCAGCACCGCTCGCCGGGCCGCACTCAAGGGGACGCTCAACAAGGCCCTGCCGCCCGGACCGTCCTCCCGCCAACACGCGACCAGCCGACCGACCACGTCGACGAGCAGCTCGACGACCACTACCGGTGGTATGTCCCCCCGCGGCTCGAGCTCGGTCACCCAGGCGCTGGCCGCCTCCGGACCGCGTCCTTCGACGGCGCCCCGCGGCCCGGTCGTGGTCCCCGGCGAGGTTGTCCCGAACAAGCCCGAGCGGGCCGCCAGCCGCCCGAACGCCGCGGCGTCAGCTCCTCGGCCCAGCCAGGCGGTCACGGAGGACCCTGACCAGCGTGCCGCCCGGCTGCGGGGCATGCTGGCCGCGCGACGATCCCAGGCGATCGCGCTGCCGCCGGCCCGGCGCGGATAGAACCACCCGACACCTCGCCCGCCCCTGGCCCCACGCGCCGGCTGGCTGCAACTCAGCCCGCAGCCGCGGTCACTACCCTTCGCGGTGTGGACGAGTCAGCTGTGGTCCTAGCGGCCAGCGCCGTCATCTGCGACCCCGACGGGCGCGTGCTGCTGATCAAGCGCGGGCAGGACCCGGGCAAGGGTCTGTGGTCGGTGCCCGGCGGGAGCGTCGACCCCGGCGAAACGCTGGCTGAGGCCGCTGCCCGCGAGGCCCTGGAGGAGACCGGGCTCGAGGTCAGCATCGGCCGCGAGTTGTGGAACCTCCGCATCCCGACCGGAGACGGCCGGATCTATGAGATCCACGACTTCGAGGCCGCCGTCCTCGGCGGCACCCTGACCGCCGGCGACGACGCCGAAGAGGCCCGCTGGGTCACTCCGGACGAACTCGACCAGCTGCCGCTGACCGACAACCTCGCGACCTACCTGCGGGACGCGGGCCTCATCCCCACGCTCTGAGAACGGCTGAGACGACTCGCTGCTGCTCGCCTGCTGTCCTCGACTGAAATCGGGTCGCGCCAGAACCTCTGCGAGAACCATGCCGCGGCCCGATTTTAGGAAGGGGCTCAACACCATTGCAACGTTGGTGGCGCGCAATGGTGGCCGCAATAGTGGCGGGCAAGGTGATCCGATATGGAGCCACGCCCTCTAGCCGGCGCCTCTAGCCGCAGCCTCTGAGCACCTCTGCTGGCCGACCGTTCTGGCCACAGACGAGTCCCCAAGAACATGCACACCCGGTGTCACACCGAGCCCGGGCTGAGGACTTTCCCCGAGTGAGAGACCACCTCACTCCAGGAGCAAGCACCCGATGTCCCCGACCCGCACCGGTAGGTACGGCCGACCCATGCCTCGCCGACCCGTCGACCACGGCGCGCCGAGCACTGGCGGCCGGCGATGAAGAAGATCGCGCTCATCGCGACGATCCTGTTCGTCTGCGTCGCCAGCTGCGCCGTGGTGCCGATCCTGGTGGTCACCAGCCTCTCCAGCTCCAGCCACGCCGGAGCCCACTGCGACGTCGACGGGAGCGGCGCCACCACCCCCGGAGCCGGCGCCGGGGGAGAGGCTGCGGACCTCACCGAGGAGCAGGCGGCCAACGCCTCCACGATCGTGTCCGTGGCCACCGAGGTGGGCGCCGGCGAGTACGGGGCGATCATCGCGATCGCCACGGCCTGGCAGGAGTCGAGGCTAAGGAACCTCGACCACGGCGACCGCGACTCACTCGGCCTGTTCCAGCAGCGACCATCGCAAGGGTGGGGCACCCCGACCCAGGTCACGAACCCCGACCTCGCCGCTCGCGCCTTCTTCGGCCGCGCTCAGCACACCAACAACCGCGGCCTGCTCGACGTCGACGGCTGGCGCGCCATGCCGGTAGGCCAGGCCGCCCAGGCCGTCCAACGCAGCGCCGACCCCACCGGGGCCTGGTTCGGTCAGCACGAGCTGCTCGCCCGCCAGGTCGTCGCTGGCCGCCAAAGCGCCGGCGAATCGACAACCCAGGTGCGCGTGGTGCAGGCCAACATCCCGATGCGCACCACCAACTTCGCCGAGGCGATGGCACAGGTGGTCCAGAGCCAGCCCGATTTCGTCAGCTTGAACGAGATCTCCGGGCGCCGGACCGAGGTCCTGCAGCCCGAGGGCTACGAGGTCTTCCGAGACAGCCCGACCAACCCCCGGGGGCAGACTCACTCGACCGCCGTGGGGTGGCGAACCGACACCTGGTCCCGTGTGGCCGGTGGCCGGCTGTTGATGGTTCCCGATGGGCCTCAACAGTGGGACGCGGGCAGGTCCGCGACCTGGGTGACCCTGACCAGCTCCGACTTCGGCGAAGTCTCGGTGGTCTCGGTTCACCACATGATCAACCCCGCCGTGCATGGCCCCCGGCGCGCACAGCGCCAGCGCCTCTACGAGGCCGGGATGCGCCGACTCAACCAACTGGTTGAGTCGCTGTCGACTCGCGGCCCGGTCATCGTCGCCGGCGACTTCAACAGCCAGTACAACGCCAACGACCCCTGGGGGCCCCGGGCCCTGCTCGGCGAAGTCGGCCTGAGAGCCAGCTTCGACTTCGCCGGTCCCACCGCGACCCACGTTGGCGGCGGTGTCATCGACTACATCTTCGCCGACCCCGACGTCGCGGTGCTCGAACGGCAGTGGAGCCGACGCATCCCCTCGGACCACCTGCTACTCGGAGCGGTCTACAGCCTCACCTCCACCGGTGCCGGTGGTCTGGCCGGAGCGATGTGCGGGCCGGCGATGGCCCTGGACTGCGCCCTCACACCCTGGCCCCACATCGAGGAGGGCCTCACCCCGGACGCACTCCGGGTGCTGCGGTGCGTGCACCAGGCCTTCCCCGAGATCCAGCACTACGGCGGCGTTGCTGACCGACCAGCCAACCCGGGCTCGTCCCACCCCACCGGCCGCGCCGTGGACGTGATGATCGACAACTACCGGACCCCTGCGGGCAACGAGCTGGGCACCGCGGTGGCCGAGTGGGTGCGCGGGAACGCCGCCGGCCTCGGGGTCCGCTACATCATCTGGGACGAGAGAATCTGGTCGACCGACCGAGCCGACGAAGGCTGGCGGCCCTACCGCCACCCGTCTGGCGCCACCGACGACAACAACGCCCACCGAAACCACGTCCATGTCGACGTCTGGGGCAACTCCGCCGGCGCCGAGATCGGCGACGGATCGTGGGTGCTGCCGATCAGGCCGCCGTACCGCCTCTCAGCCCGGTTCGGCCAGTGTGGCTCCATGTGGGCCAACTGCCACACCGGCCTCGACTTCGCGACCACCCAGGGCACCCCGATCATGGCCGCCTCTGCCGGCACCGTCACCCACACCGGGTGGGGAGGAGCACTCGGCTGGCTGACCCAGATCGACCACGGCGGCGGGGTCAGCACCTGGTACGCCCACCAGGCCACCATGGGCGTCGTACGGGGCATGACCGTGACCGCCGGCCAAGTGATCGGCACCGTCGGCTCGACCGGCAACAGCTCCGGCCCACACCTCCACCTCGAGGTCCGCGTCAACGGATCACCGGTCGACCCCGCACGATTCCTGGCCCAGAGAGGGATCACACCATGAGCACCCGGGCCCGCCTCCTCACCGCCGTCCTGCTGATCGTCGCCGTGGTGCTCCTCCGGCCAACCAGCGACACCATCGCCCCCGACCCTGAGCAAGCCTCCGACAGGGCAACTCAGGCCGCTGAGCCGACCCCACAGACCCCGCCGACCCCAACCGGCGAACCCGGGCCGGCGTCCCCGGCCGAGACCACAACGCCAGAGACACCCACCGCGGCGCCTAGCCACCACCCGCCGGCGCCGGGAAGCGAGGACCGCGCCGCGGCGGCTGCAGTTGCGTTCGCTCGCGCCTACCTCGCCGACCTGCCCGAGCCAGAGTGGATCGCCGGCTTGGAGGACCTGGTGACACCCGAGCTTGGCACCGCTCTGGCCACCGTCGACCCGGACAACGTCCCCGCCGCCGAGATCCTCGACCTGGAGGTCCGCGGCGTCTCCGACCTTGCGGCCGCGGTCGACGTCGACACCTCGGCCGGCCGGCTCCGGGTTGAGCTCACCCACCTCGGCCGGCACTGGCTCGTGCACCGGGTCGACCCCAGCGACCTCCAGTAAGCCCGTGCAGGGGCAGCGGCCTTGGCCGCCACCAGCCCTCGGAAGAAACCTTGCCCGGACCGGTCACACCTCGCCCGGTCAGCGGACTTTCCCCGAGTGAAGACCCACCTCACTCCAGGAGAGAACACACCGATGGCAGCCACCCGCGGTATGTCCCCGCCCAGGCCTCGCACCCACTTCCGCGACGGCCTGGGTCTCGCCTGCCTCGGCCTCGCCGGCTGGGGCGCTGCACCGCTGCTCGGTGAGCCGGCCTGGGCTCTGCCGGCTCTGGTGGCCGGCGTCGGGGGAGGGGCGGGGATCGCCACGACAGGTCACCGAACAGCCCGACGGGCCGCGATGGTCGGGCATCTCGCCGACGCTCTGGCCCCGCTCCTCGGGATCACTGGCCGCGGCCGCCCAGCGCTCACGGCGCATCGCTGGACCCGCGGCTGGCCCGGCACCCCGCGGCGACTCAAGCTCCAGTACGGGACCGGCCGGGTGAAGGTCGACGACGCCACCCCGGGCGCCCGTGTCGAGCTGGGCGAGAGCCGGTGGGCATCTGAGGTCGCCCGGCAGGTCAGCCGCCGCCTCGGCAACGACTACGTCGTGTGCTCCAACGACCCGATCCGGGGCAAACTCACGTTGAAGCTGCAGCCCAGCACTCCCACCGAGACCACCCAGGAGAGCCCACAAGTCGGCCGCGCCAAACGAGTGGTCAACGAGCTGCTCGGCGGCACCGCCACCATCGGCAAGGTCGACGTCGACGAGGAAACCGGCGAGGTCCGCAGGCTCTCGGTCAAGCACGAGGTGGGCGCCAAGCTGGTTGCCCCCGGCTACCGCAACCGGGTCGAGCGGACCGTCTCGGTGATGCTCCCTGGCCGATGGCGTGCCAAGTGGGACATGGAGGGCGACACCGTCACCTTCGAGGTCCGGCCCACCCTGCCCGAGAGCCTGTGGATTCCACCGCTAGAGCTGCCCGACTCCGACCCGCTGGCCAACTACCGGGCCGTCGAGATCCCGTACGGCGTCGACGAGGACAGTGAGGCGATCGCCTGGCGCCCTGCGATCACCCCGCAATGGCTGATCACCGGCGAAACCGGCTCCGGGAAGACCTCAACCGGTCACGGCATCCTCACCCAGATCACCAAGTTCGGATGGCCGGTGTGGATCGCCGACGGCAAGGGCATCGAGTTCCTCGGCTTCCAGGACTGGCCCAACGTGCAGATCGTCGCCTCCACGATCGCCGAGCAGGTCGCGGTCATCCACCGCGCCTGGCAACTGATGGAGCGCCGCTACCAGCTGGTGGTCGAGCGACGGGCCTCACCCAGCGACTTCGAGCCGCTGATGGTCTTCGTTGACGAGTTCACCGATCTCAAGG
>JAUYIV010000043.1 GCA_030688105.1 Actinomycetota bacterium
GGTCGCCGTCGGAGACGGCGGCGGCAGCATCACGCACCGCGGTCATCGCATCTGCGGCAGCCGACCGGGCGGCGAAACTGGCGGCGACCGCTCCTCCACCGACGACGAGAACGGCCACGATGAGGGCTGCGCCGAGGATCCGTCGTCTCAACTCCGGAGCATGTCACCGCGACCGGGCACGACGGGTGGCGAAGACGAGACCGCCCCCCGCCCCGGCGAGGACGAGCGCTGCCATGAGCCAGGGCACGAACTCGTAGCCGGTGGCGGCGAGGTTCTCCCCGGCCTCCTCCCCCGGGCTCACCTGGAGGGCGAGGACCACGGGGCAGGTGCCGGTGGTCGTGTACGAGCCGGCGTCGGCGTACGTGTGGGAGACGGGGTTCCCCGACCCGGTAGCACCGTCCCCGAAGTCCCACGTGCAGGAATCCTCAACGCCGGTGGCGGTGAAGGTGGCGGTGAGCCCGCTCGTCGTGAAGGTGACGGTGGGAACCTCTGGCGCCTGGGCGAGGAAGATTACGCTGGCGAGGGTGGGGGTGATGACGGCGAGGATCGGCCCGCCGGGGAGGGCTCCGGTAGTCGTAGCGACCTCGACGGGAATGCTGAAGCTGACGCTGCACGTTGCCGTCACCGAGTAGGTGCCTGCCTGGGCGTACGTGTGGGCGACGGGGTTCCCGGTTCCGGTCGACCCGTCGCCGAAGTCCCAGGTGCAAGCGCCGGTCACCCCGGCGGCGGTGAACGTGATGGTGAGTCCCGACTCGACGGTCGTCACCTCAGCGGGAATACCCTCCGAGGAGGGGACCGTCCCCCCCGAATAAGGCTCGGTCTGGGCTAGCGCAGCGGGCGCTAGCGCCGCCAGCAGGACGGTGGAGAGTAGGACCAGTCGTCGGACAGAACGGTGTCGGACAGTACGTTGCATCGTGGACCCCCGGGCATGTGCCTGTCGTCTTCGTGGCTCACTCTACTCGGGATGGTCCAAGTTTGGTGGGACGGTCATCCGTTCACCTGGCGGCCTCCTCTCGTGGTTCGGCTTGGACGATGTTGGGAGGGCCTTCGTCGCCGTCACCGCATCGAAACCACCTCGGGCCACTTCGCCCGATGTGGATCAGGAGGTCATGCAGAAAGCGCAGATGGCAAGGTTGTCACCACCTCCCCCGGCCCCCGCCGCTGCCAGCGCCGCTTCCACCACCGCACCAGGATCGGTAAGTGATTGGAAGATCTGGGCCAGTGTGTGAGGCCAGGGCCGGACGACGAAGTCGGTGAGGCCGTCGGTGGCGACGATGACGATGTCGCCGGGGCGGAGCCGGAAGCGGACCGGGTCGCCGGCGTCCGGCCCCTTCTCTCCCATACAGGCGAAGACGGGCTCGGGGACGGTGAGGGATCTCCCTCCTCTCCCGTGGAAGACAGCGGCGGCGGAGTCTCCCCAGCCGAGAACAGCCCCTTCCTCCCCGGCGGCCGCCACCACGGTGAGGGTGGTGGCGGGAGCCGACGAGGCGGACGTCGGGCTGGCAGCGAGCGAGGATGCGGCGGCGGCCAGCGCCGAGGCCACGGCCTCGTGGGCGGGAAGATGGACCAGGTCCGGGGCGGCGTCGTAGATGGCCTCGATGGCCAGGTGGGAGGCGTGGGTGCCGTGATGGCCGTCGGCCACGGCCATCAGCACCAGCCTGTCGGAGGCGGCGGCCATCGCCGCGTCCTCGTTGGGCTCGGTGTAGGGGTAGCCCTTGGGATGGCGGCCCCGGGTGAGGCCGACCGCGACCGGCCCGACCCGATCCAGGGCGGCCTCTCCCAGCTCGGTGTGGTGGCGCCCCAACAGCACGATCCGGTCCACGCCGACTCACCTTAGGAACCTTCGTGCTGCGGTACATGCTGAACCCAGGGGCCTGGTGGCCTGATGAGGCCAAGCCGCACGAGCTCCATTGGCGCTCCCTCTCATCTTGTTGCGTTGAGCCGAGAGAGTGAGGCGATCGACTCCCTGGTCGGGTGGTGAGGCCCTACCCTGGAGTTCCTCGCCGACCCCCAGGACAGAGATGACGCCAAGGGCATTGATCACCGGGATCACCGGGCAAGACGGCTCCTATCTGGCGGAGCTTCTCCTCGGCGAGGGATACGAAGTGCATGGTCTCCTCCGGAGGACCTCCACCTTCTCCACCGGCCGCATCGACCACCTCTACCTCGATCCGCATGTGGAGTCGGGCCGCCTCCGCCTCCACTACGGCGACCTCACCGACTCATCCAGCCTGTCGGGCCTGGTCCAAGAGACGAGACCCGACGAGCTCTACAACCTGGGCGCCCAGTCCCATGTGGGGGTGTCGTTCCAGAACCCGGTCTACACCGCAGAGGCGGATGCGGTCGGCACCCTCCGCCTGCTCGAGGTGGTGCGCCGGCTCGACTACCCGGTCCGCTTCTACCAGGCCTCGTCGTCGGAGATGTACGGGAACGCAGACGAGATCCCCCAGAACGAAGGGACTCGTTTCCACCCCCGTAGCCCCTACGGGGCCGCTAAGGCCTACGCCCACTGGCAGACGATCAACTACCGGGAGGCGTATGGGGTCTTCGCCGCCTGCGGCATCCTCTTCAACCACGAGTCGCCCCGGCGGGGAGAGACCTTCGTGACCCGCAAGATCACGCG
>JAUYIV010000044.1 GCA_030688105.1 Actinomycetota bacterium
GTGAGCAGCTCGTCCCAGGTGCTCGGGCCATTGGGGAGGCCGGCGGACTCCCACAAGCTCTTGCGGTAGTCGCCGGGGTCGGGCACCCAGGCGGGGGCGTAGGCGTAGAACTTGCCGGTGTTCGGGTTGAAGCTCGACTTCCTCGTGAGGTCGAGCATCGGCCCGTAACGATTCTCCGCTTCGGCCACCAGATCCGCCATGTCGACGACGCTCGGCTCGTGCTGGGACAGCACGGCGATGTACTGCATCAGGTCGTACTGCGGGGACCCACTCTGGATCTCGCCGGCGATGGCGGCAGGCACGTCGCCCACACCGATGTGGTCGACGCTCACATTGATCCCGACCTGGTCCCCCCAATCTTGGACGAACTCGTCGAACCACACGTCGTGCGAGGGCACGAAGTGGCTCCACAAGAGGATCCGGAGGTCGCCGCTCAGCGCCGACCTGGGGTCACGGAACGAGGTCGTGGGGGCGGTGGCGCCGCCTCCGGCTCCGGTGGTGGTCACCCCCGCAGCGGTGGTGGTGGTGGTGCTGCCCCGGTCGCCACAGGCGACCAGGAGCAGGGTCGCTCCCCCCATCTTGAGAAAGTCCCGACGGTTTACGGTCCAGAGTCGTTTCGGAACAACCATGCCCTCTCCCTCGGTCGATCCCCTGGAATCTATCAACCCCGGACCGGGTGTGCTTGGAGTGCGCACTGTTGGGGGGAGGGTGGCGGCGCCGCGGGCGCCTAACGTCCCCGCTGATGACGGGTCGCGATCCCCGACGGGGCCGGGCGGCGGAGTCTCACACGGTGGCGGCTGCCGCCTTCCGCCTCGCCGGGCTGTTCATCGTGTGGGCCGCGGGATGGGCCGCCGTCGTCGTCGTGTCCGGCGGCTCGTGGTGGGGCCCGCTTCACGCCTTCATGGCCGGGGGAGTGCTCCTCGCCATCTCCGGCGCCACCCAGCTGTTCACGGTGACCGGGGCGGCGGCGGCGCCTGCCGACCGGCGGGAGGCGGCGGCGCAGCGGTGGGTGGTCTCCGTCGGCGCTGCGTCCGCCGTCGTGGGCGTCACCGCCGGGGCTGGCTGGCTCGCCGCCGTCGGGGCGGTCCTCGTCGGCGTCGGGCTCGTCGGGCTCGGCTGGATCCTCGTCGGGGTGGTCCGGCGGTCGCTACTGCGCCGCTTCGACCTGGCCACCCGCTTCTACCTGCTCGCCATCGCCTCCGGGGTGGTCGGGGTGACCCTCGGCGGTGTGCTCGGCGCCGAGGTGGCCGGCGCCACCTACCTTGATGTCCGCACCACCCACATGCACTTGAACCTTGTCGGGCTGGTCGGGTTCACCATCCTCGGCACCCTCCCCATGATCCTCCCGACCACCATGCGCCACCGTATGGTGTCGGGCCCCGAGGCCGTGGCGGCCTGGTGGGGGTGCGTCGGCGCCGCGGTGCTCATGGCCTCCGGGGTGGTGTTGGGGCCGGTGCCGGTCGGTGTCGGGTCCGCGGTGGCGGGCTTGGCCGGCGTGGTGCTCATCGGTGGAATTGTCGGGCGGCTCGGGGTGCGTGAGGTTGCCGTCGCCGGGCTGCCCGCGCGGCTCATCACCACCGGCACCGTGTGGGTGCTCGCGTGGGTGGGGCACCAGGCCGTGGTCCTCATCGGCGGCGCCCACACCGTGTATGGGAGGTGGGTGGCGGTGGGAGTGGCCGGCGTCGCCATGGTCCTCTTCGGGTCGCTCGCCTATCTCGTCCCCGTCCTCGCCGCCGCGGGCGGCGACGCCGTCACCGCAAACTTCGCCCGCATGCAGGGCTGGGGGACCGCCCGGGTGGCGGTGGCCAACCTCGTGCCGGTGAGCGTCGTCGTGGGTTCGACTGCGTTCGTGCCGCTTGGGCTCGCCGGTCTCTTCGTCGCCGACTACGCGGTGGGGGTGGGCCGTGTGTTGTGGGCCCGGCACCGAGCCACCGCCCACTGAGTGCCCTCTGCTCGGAGGGCGAGCGGAGGTCGCGCCGTCGCTCCCCGATCGGCGTCATCTGGAACGCACATGGCCGTACCGTCGGTCCCAGGGAAAGAGGGTCTCCTGGCGGGTGCGGTGGCGCGACCGCCGGGGCGTAAAGGCGTCGAGCAGCACTCGGGACGGGGGCAATCCCGCCCATCCGGACGCCTCGACGGGGTCGACGGTGGTCACCGCCGAGGTGTCCTCTTCCGAGCGGCGTCGGAAGCGCATCTGCACCCCCTCGATCGAAGGGTACCGACGGTCGAGGCCTTGTGATCACGGTGGCTCGGCGGCCCCACCAGGGAAGCCCCGCACGCCCTAACGGCGCGCTCGGGCCACCTCGTCCGCAACCGATACTGCGTTGACCCCGAGCGTTGCCCACAGGACGAGTCCGAACCCTCCCCGGACCATCCCCTCCGACAGCGCCGAGGGGAGGATCGGGAGCCAGAGCAGCTCGATCGCGGCGACGGCCCAGACCAGCAGCGTGAGAGCACCGAACAGCGTCGCCCGTGACGCCGTCGCAGGACGTGACCGGGAGCGGATCATCGCGAACATGGCCGCACCGAGGGCGACGCCCGCGTAGACGATCCGCACCGGAAAGCCCCGGGCGTCTGCAGGGGTTGCGAAGGTCTCGGCGAGGATGATGAGGGCGGCCAGCAGAGCCGCGGAGCCGGCAACGAGGGCCGGGACATTCGACCGACCGGGCTTCCAGGCGAGGAGTGGCAGCAGCGCGATCACCCCGGCGAGCAGCCCGGGGATGGGGCTCACCGAGGGCACCCAGATCAACTCGCCCTCGATGATGGTTTCCCGACCGTCGACGACCACCGGGAGCTCCCAGGGGAACACCAATTGCCGTTCGCCGCCGGACACGACCGGGGGAGGGTCGGGGCTCATCCAGTGGGTGCGGTGGTCGTGCCAGGCGTACCGGCCGTCGCGACCGACGAGCATCCATCGGGGCTCGCCCTGCCCGTCGACACCTTCGGGGATTTCGGCGTTGCCGTACCGGTCGAGGTTGATGTAGGAGGCGGGGGAGTCCTCGTTGAGCCAAACCGATCCGTCGGCATCGATGCGCACGTAGGGCTCGTCGAAGTAGCCGGGGATGAGCACCTCGTGTCCGGGCGACACCGTGACCTGAAGGAAGGAGTCGCCTCCGATGACCTCGAACTCGGCGACGTTGGTGCTCGGGGTCAGCCCGGTGACCCGCGACTCGTAGTTGGTCGGCACGGCAGGGTCGGCCCAGGCGGGCGCTGCGGAAACGACGAGAACCGCGAGCGTCATCGCCAGCGTTCCGGTCGCACTGAGGAGCCCTCGTTTCACGGCCCT